>CAZNGQ010000275.1:0-2981 GCA_964572095.1 uncultured Oscillospiraceae bacterium | reverse complement strand
AGACGCCCTCCATAAAACGATAATAACCGAGCGAGCAGGGGGCATCGCCCGCCACCTGCCGCAGAATCCCCTCGGCAGCAGGCCCCTGGAGGGCGATGAGCCCGTATTCGTGGGAGACATCCGAAACCGATACCCGCATACCGGGAGGCACAGACGGACCGCCGGCGGAAGCGGCGCCGGCCAGCCATTGATAGTCGGCCTGCCGGTTGGCGGCGTTCACAATGAGCAGAAACGCGTTTTCCCCGCGGCGATAGACCAGCAGGTCATCCAGCGTGCCGCCGTCCTCGGCGCACATCGGCGTATAGACGGCCTGCCCAGCCTGCATGTCCGTCAAACGGTTGGTCACCATGCGATCCAGAAAAGCGAGCGCATCCGGTCCTTCGACCGTGATTTCCCCCATGTGCGACACATCGAACATCCCGGCACCTGTCCGGACCGCCTGGTGTTCGGCGACCAGGCCGGCATACTGGACCGGAAGCAACCAGCCCGCATACTCGACCATGCGTCCGCCAAGCCGGAGATGCGTGTCATACAGTGGTGTCCGGCGTCCTGCGGCCAAATCCGGCGTTACGCCAGTATCCAATCCCGCATTTTCCATTGTTATCCCTCCGATCGTTCGGATCTATAAACGCAAAAAAGCGCAAACGGAAAAATCCGCCTGCACTCTGTCATCAACCTGAGAGTTTTCAACCGCGGCAGATAGGCCTGATAGACCGCTGCCGCCGGCTGCTTGCCCCTTCGGTGCCCTGATCGGGACTTTTCAGAGTTTCATCGGACGGCGGTTCTGGTACCTGAGAGATTTCGCACGGACCGGCTTTCCGCAACGTTGCTCCTTCGGCCAGCACTCAAGCTGTCTCCCGCCGTCTTCATTTGAGAATCATGGTCGATACGAGCGTATCAGGATGGTCCGGCCGAGTCAAGGGAAAAAGAGGGCGTGCCGCTCTCAACTAAGGACGGGGTTCCCTGGCGCTTCCGGCATGGTTCTTCCGCGGCCGCGCCTGGGAGGGGGGATATCCCCGCTGTTTCTTGAACACCTTGCTGAAATAGAAGACATCGTCGAACCCGCATCGGCGCGCGGCCTCCTCGACGGAAAAACCGCTGCCGGCGATCAGCGTTTCCGCGTTGTTGATACGCACCCGGTTGATGAATGCCTTGATGGACAATCCCGTACTGTTTTTGAAAAGAGTTCCGAAGTAGACCGGATTGAGGCCGGATAGCTCTGACAGGTCGGACACACGGAGCGGCTGGGAATAGTTGCGGACAATATAGGATACGGATTCATCAACGCGGGGGTCCTGGCTTCCGGACGGCTGGCGATGCACAAGCAGGGAGATGTACCTGTGGAGGACGAGCAGCAGGAGAGCACGGCATTTCACCGAGTAGCCGGGCGTACGCCGTGCCCATTCCAGGTTGAGTTCGGCATACAGGCGGAGCAGGGTCTCGTCCAACCCGGTCCGGTACAGGACCGGCGAGTGCAGCGGAATTTCCGTACCGCTGACTCCCGGGAACCGTGCATAAGTCACATAGCAGGCGGAAGGCTGCTCCGTCGTGCTGGAGGCCGAACGGAGGCAGCCGGACGGGATGAGCAGGACCTCCCCTTCCGAAGCGATATAATGAAGTCCGTCCAGATGATAGGAGAAACTCCCCCGAATCACCTGAATGATCTCGGTGTGTGTGGTCACGCTCTCACGGATTTCCCAGACGCCGGCCTCCGATACGTAAATGACGGCCTCGATCTGCGGATTGACATTGTCGACATCGATTGAGTCGAGCCATCGGTTCAGATCCATGTCCGCCTCCTGTGGATGCAAACCGGTTATCCGCATCCGATTTCGCCTGATGAAAACGTGGACTTCACTTTATACAAAATAGTGTCTGCCCTGATATCTAAGATTATTACAAATTGTCTTCAGAAGTTCCATGGTTGCTATTGTAGCACATATGCTAAAATGCAGGTGTGAGAGTTGTGGAATATAGTTAAATCCACAGCGACCACGTACGAATGCAGGGGGGGGCATCTGAATTTCTTTTGTGATATTTCTCTCTACAGCAGTTGAATGTCCGTTTGTTCTTGTATATAGTTTTTCTGTATTGCCGCTGACTTTTCCTGTTGAAATGGATTATAATAACTGACAAGTGCCACAGAAGCCACAGGTTATATTTTTGATTTTTGAACATACTGCCAATACGCTCTGTACCGCACCCGATCTGGAACGACTGACTGGAGGTTGTGCTGAATGCCGGATTCCAATACCGCGTATGCCCCCGTCGCCTTTTCGGAATACGACTGCTGGCTGCAGAAACGTATGGTTTCTGGCATTTCCGGCCGAACGGCCGGAAGCCTCCGGAGCATCTCGGTATTCGGATCGGGGCGGGTCGTCGGAACCGCGGTCGATGAGCTGGCCGGCGCGCTGGCCGCATGTGCCGGCATTACGGCTCAGGTGTCCGTTGGGACGGCTCCGGCAAACGGCGGCATCATTGTCGCGGACCTTGGCGAATGTCCCGGCGCTCCGGTCGGCCTGACGCCCGCCGAGACCGCCGGCATGCGTCGGGAGGGGTTTCGCATCCGCTGGGACGAGGCGAAGGGGCGGCTGGTCATTTGCGGCAGCGACGCGCCGGGCACCTTGTACGGCGTGTTCCGTTTCATCCGGCTGCTGGCCGCCGGTGCCGCCGTCGAATCCATGGATGTCCTGGAGAACCCCGGAACAGCCTTGCGCATGATCAACCATTGGGACAACCTGGACGGATCCATCGAACGTGGATACGCGGGACGTTCCATTTTTTATGACGACAACCGGTTCATACAGGACCTCGGCCGCGCACGGGACTACGCGAGGCTGCTTGCCTCGGTCGGAATCAACACGGTCTGCATCAACAACGTCAATGTCCGCGGGGCCGCCGTACGGCTCATCACCGAGGAGTACCTCCCCGATGTGGCCCGCCTCGCGGATGTTTTCCGCGCGTATGGCATCCGCATGATG
>CAZNGQ010000274.1:0-3006 GCA_964572095.1 uncultured Oscillospiraceae bacterium | reverse complement strand
CGATATCGTTTCGTCTGTGATTCTGATACGGTGGGGGGGCCCGTTTTGTTCCATTCAGCGGGCGGAGCCGGGACCGCTCCCCGAGAATCCGTCCGGCATGCCAACGGCCTCCACCCGTCCGTCCAGCACATCCATGCTGAGCCGGATCGACTCCGCGATGGCGGCTTCGATGTCGTCCGGCTGAACGCCGAGCGGCTCCGCCCCCTCGCCCGGATCGATGTACGCGCGGCGGGACATGAGGTCGGCCAGCCGCGGCAGGTCCATGCCGGGCTCCACGCCGCGCGCCGCGGTCTTGCGTGCGATCCGACGCAGCGCCAGGCGGTAGATCCAGGTCGGGATCGTGACGACCGGATGCCCCGGCATTCCCATCGCGGTGAACATGACGGCGAGCATCGTCCGCCAGGTGAGGTTATAGTATCCGATCGGGACCGGATGCCCGCCGGATTCCGCCGCCAGCGCGCCGTTCACGGCCTGCGCGACCTGGTGCACGGTCACCATCGTGGTGCCGCCGCGCGGGTAGAACGCCACACGCCCCATGGCGCGCAGCTGTTCCGCCAGAAAGACCCAGACCGGCCGGCGGCCCGGCTGCGATCCGAAAATATAGGGCAACTCCAGCACGGTCACCGCGGTGCGCTCGTCCGCAAAGGACAGGGCCAGCGCTTCCTGGTCGACCCGGCTGCGGATGTACGGATGAACCTCGGAAAGCCTCATTTCCGGCCATTTTCGATCGAAATGCACGAAATAGGAGCCGAACACGACGATCCGGCGAACCCCGGCCTCGCGGGCCAGTCGCAGGAGGCGGTGCAGCGGGGCGATGTTGTGCCGGTGGAAAAAGTCGTAGACCGGCGGCGGCGCCTCGGCCCGTTCGTCCACGCCGGCCGCGAATACGAGGGCGTCCTGTCCGGACAGCAGCCCGAGCAGCCGGACGTCGTCCATCGCGGTATAGTCCGCGAGCTCGAGCCGGAGTCCAGCCGGAGCCGAGAAACCTGCGGGAAGCACCGGCAATGCCAGAGCCTGGACCTCATGCCCGCATGCGAGCATCTCCCGGGCCGCGGCCGAACCGAGCAAACCAGTGCCGCCGATCAGCAGAACGTTCATCCCCGCACCTCGATAACCCGAACCGTGAGCGCCGCACGGGCGCTCCTGCCCTGAGTGTACCATGAACCCGCGCATCCGCGGATTTTCCAGTATGTGAAAAGGGATTTCGGTTTAAACAGGATTAGGATATAGTATAAAAAGAATGCCTTCGGTATTCCTATCAGGTCCGCAAACACGGGAGGAACGAGATCATGAGCAGCGAGCTGGCCAGGGGACTGTCCGATGCCGTATACGAACTGACAAGGATCAATATGAACCGCCGACTCAACACCCCGTTCAAAGCCAGCGAGATCGGCGCCATGATCTACATTTCCGAACGGACGAAAGTCGGCGAGACCGTGCAGCCCTCCGACATCGCGACCCATTTCTCGATTTCCAAGGCCTGGGTCACCGCCATCATCCATTCGCTGACCGCCGGCGGCTACGTCGTCGAGCAGCAGGGCTACCGCGACCGCCGCACCAAGTCGCTGACCGCGTCCGCCAAGGGCGAGGCGATCATCGACGATCTCAAGGAGCATTTCATCGCGGACTTCCTGCAGGTCATCGACATCCTGGGCCTGGAGGACGCGGAGAACCTGTACCGGTTGATCGGCAGGACCATCGAGGCGTTGAAGGAGATCCGGGAACCCGAGCCGAACCACCGGATCGACCCGAATAAATAGCGCACAGGAGGATCGGAACATGGCCCAGTACTGTCGGTCTTGCGGAGCCACACTCGAGGACGGCGCCCAGTTCTGCCGCGTCTGCGGGGCGACCCAGGCGGCGCCGCTGCAGCAGCCGGCCCAGCCCGTCCAGCAGCAGTCCTACCAGGCACCCTATGCGGCACCGCAGCCCGTGCCGCAATACGCGCCGCAGCCCTCCTATTATGCGGGTCCGGCCGCGCAGGACACCCGGCCGCTCACGGTCGGCGACTACATCGTCATGATGCTGGTGTCGGGCATCCCGCTCATCGGTTTCATCATGATCCTGGTCTGGGCGTTCGGATCGCAGACCAACCTCAATAAAAAGAATTACGCCCGGGCCATGCTCATCATGATGGTGATCGGCATCGTCCTGTACATCCTGTTCGCCGCGGCGCTCTTCCCGGTGTTCCGAAGTCTGGTCAACGAGATGCAGGGATATACCTACTGAGGTCATGAAAAGGCTTTTTGACGTGTCGGGTCGCCCGGCCGGCCATCCCCCGCGGGGGCGGACCGGCCGGGTGGCTTTTTGCTTAACTGAATAACCCTGTTGAAATTCCCTTGACTTTGACGCGGCGTCAAACCGTACGCTGTGGTGGAAAGGAGGTACACGGAATGCCCTTGATGACGATCAGCCAGGTGGCGGAGGAATTCACCGTCTCGACCCGCACGCTGCGCTACTACGAGCAGATCGGCCTGCTCCGCAGCGAGAGGATGCCGGACTACGCGTATCGTGTCTACGGCCCGGACGCGATGGACCGGCTGCGGCAGATCCTGCTGCTGCGCAGGCTGCGCATTCCGCTGAAACAGATCAACGTCCTGCTGGCCCGCCATGAGGTCGGGCCGGCGCTCGACACGTTCCGGAAAAGCCTGCGTGAAATCGACGGCGAGATCCGGGACCTGGCCGCTCTCCGCAACATTCTCCAGAACCTCATCCGGCGCCTCGAGAACCTGTCCGACCGGACGATCACGCCGGAACTGCCGGAAAACGGGATGCTGGAAGAGATCTTCCAGACGCTGGCCGCCGTGGAGAATGCCGGAGAGAAACCCGTACAGGAGGTACCACGCATGTCCGAACCCAGACTGACCGATGTCCGCATCCTCACCCTGCCGCCCGCGACCGTCGCCGCAAGCCATTTCATCGGTGAAAACCCCGAGGCGCAAGCCTCCGCCCCGCTCGACCGGTTCGTCACGGAGAGCCGGCTCTGGGAGGTGAAGCCCGACCTGC
>CAZNGQ010000273.1:0-3036 GCA_964572095.1 uncultured Oscillospiraceae bacterium | reverse complement strand
TCGGGTCGTCCAGTCCCCAGTCCACCCGCTTTCGGCACGGAAGGTACGGGCACTCAACGTTGCAGCCCATCGTGACGACGATGTCGACCGGCGGAATCTCGTCGAGCAGTTTGGAGCGCTGGGTCGCCTCCATGTCGATCCCGTACACCTGCTTCATCAGGCGGACGGCGTCCGGATTGATATGCGGCTTGGTCTCCGTTCCGGCGGAGCAGCTCTCGAACACATCCGCGGCCAGGTGTTTCCCCAGCGCCTCGGCGATCTGCGACCGGCAGGAGTTGTGCACACAGATGAACGCGACCTTCACCATGTCTAAGCCTCGTCCTCGATCATCATGCGGATCTCCTTGACGGCGGGGACGCGACCCATCGCCTTGATCCTGCCGTTGATGATCAGGCCGGGCGTACGCATGACCCCGGTCGCGGCGATGTCCATCATCTCGGTCACGTAAATGATCGTGGCGTCCGAGCCCAGTTCCCTGACCGCATCTTCGGTCGCCTTGAGCAGGTTCTTGCAGTTCTTGCATCCAGGTCCCACGACTTTGATTTCCATTGCTTTCTCCTCCTTGGATCTTGACTCTTAAAAACCGGTGTACAACAGGTAAAGTCCCAGTACCAGAATGACGGCGCCCATCAGGATCTTGAGAACCTGGCTGGCGCGGCCGTACTTCTGCGATTTCGACAGCTGCCTCACAAAGCCGACCGAGGTGCCCGCGATCATCAGCAGCACACTGTGCCCGAGCGAGTACAGCAGCAGCAGCACGACACCCCAGACGATCCGGCCCTCCCGCGCGACGATCGCCAGCAGGGCGACCAGCACCGGGGTTGCGCACGGGGAAGCGAACAGGCCGCCGAGCAGACCGGCGATTCCGGCGCCCAGATAGCCGCGCTTCGGGTGCTTCGAAATCAGGACGGACTGGGGAATGATCGTGATGACCTCCCAGGTCTGCAGGGCCATCAGGATCATCAGAACGCCCAGGACGAGGTACCACCAGGATCCCGCAAACCGCATCAGCCGGCCCATCAACGCGGCGGCGGTACCGAGGGCGGTCAGTGTGACCGACATCCCGGCGCAGAAAACCAGGGAGTACCGGAACGCCTTCTTCGCATCCCCCTGCGCATACCCGCCGACATACCCGATGATCAGGGGCACGCTCGACAGCGAACACGGGGTGAACGCCGTCAACAGTCCTCCCAGCAGCGCGATGAACGGCGCCAGCCAGAAGTGGTCCGAGATGATCCGCCCCAGTTGTTCCAGCCACTCCGTGATCATGGCATGCCCATCTCTTTGAGGACGGCCAGGAGCTCCTCCTTGCCGAGCCCGCCCTGGTGCGCGGTCAGCGCGTGCTCCCCGGACGAGGTGAGGGTGTACAGGATGAACCCGTTCGCCGCGGCCTCCTCCAGGTCGGCCGGGACGTAGGGTGATCCGTCCGCGTTGAAGAAAAACTGCGTCGGGATCACCTCGATCGGGAACTCGTTGCTCACGTCCGTGTTCTCATAGACGTCGACGTACTTGATGACCGCCTTGCCGCGCAGCTCCCGGTTCAGCTCCTCGAGGATCGGCGCCAGTTCCTGGCACGGCACGCAGGTTTCGGATCCGAAATCCACGATGACCGGCTGGTTGTGCGACAGGATGGCCTCGAGGTCGAAGTCCGCCGTGGCGTCCAGGTCAAACGCCGCGGACTGGGTCCCGGACGGCGCGTCGCCGCCGATCGGGTTCTTAAGGAAATACAGGCCGACGACCACCAGCAGGATCAGGGCGGGGACCGCGATGCGCGGCCAGCGTGGCCTACGCGGCTTTTCCTCCGCGCGTGGCTCCGTGGTTGCAAAGTTGTCGGGCGGAAGGTCCGTCATGTGCAGCCACAGCTACAGCCGCAATCGCAGCCGTCGTCCTCATCATCGGCGTTGCCGACATATTCAATCGCGCCAACCGGGCACTGGGACCCGCAACCTTCGCAGCCGTGGACACACCCCTCGGGAAAAACGACGACGGGACGAGGGGCCTTGGCCGTGTTGTAGACGCCGTGCTCGCACCAGTCGACGCAGACGCCGCATTCGATGCACTTTTCATAGTTGATGACCGGGTACCAGGTTTTTGACATTTCTTTCTCCTCGATTTCTTTATTTGTTGATGATGGAATCGGTTTGTCCGTCCAGATCTTCCTCGGGGGGAAACCACTTGGTCGTGCGGTTCGCGATTTTCACCAGGATCAGCATGACCGGCACCTCAGTCAGGACGCCGACGATCGTGGCCAGCGCGGCCGGGGACTTGGCGCCGAACAGCGAGATCGCGACCGCGACCGCAAGTTCGAAAAAGTTGGACGCCCCGATCATGCCGGCCGGCGCCGCGATGCAGTGGAACAACCGAAGCTTCTTCGACGTCAGGTACGCGATGAAGAAGATCAGGAACGTCTGGATCGTCAGCGGGATCGCGATCAGCAGGATGTGCAGCGGGTTCTCGACGATCTTGTCCCCCTGGAGGGAGAAAATGATGACCAGCGTCAACAGCAGTCCGGCAATTGTGATATTGCCGAATTTCGGGATGAACGACCGGTTGAAATACTCCAGTCCCCTGCGCTTGATGACTCGGACACGGGTCAGCACGCCGCCCGCGAGCGGGATCACGACAAACAGCAGCACCGACAGCAGCAGGGTTTCCCAGGGGATCCGGATGCCGGAGATGCCGAGCAGCAGTGCGACAATCGGGGAGAACGCGACCAGGATGATCAGGTCGTTCGTCGCGACCTGCACGACTGTATAGGCCGCATTGCCCTTCGTCAGGTAGCTCCAGACAAACACCATCGCGGTGCAGGGCGCGGCGCCCAGCAGGATCGCGCCGGCCAGATAGTCCCGGGCCAGCTCCGGCGAAATCAGGGTCTTGAACACGACAAAAAAGAAAAACCACGCGATCGCATACATCGTGAACGGCTTGATCAGCCAGTTCGTGACCCAGGTGACATAGAGTCCCTTGGGGTTTTTGCCGATGTACCGGACGCTCGCAAAGTCGACCTTGAGCATCATCGGGTAGATCATCAGCCAG
>CAZNGQ010000272.1:0-3053 GCA_964572095.1 uncultured Oscillospiraceae bacterium | reverse complement strand
GGGCTCATACGATTCCTCGTACGCCTATCGCGACACCCACTTTCTGGAGATCAACGGAACGAAGGGCCGAATCTTCATTGAGGACACAGTCCGTCGATACACGTTCCAGGCGGCCGGCAGCGAAACCGCCGAGGTTTGGGAAGCGGGCTACTTCAACGATAGGGACCGCGAGTTTCACCGCACATTCGATGCCCATCTCGATGCGATCATCGCTGCTTTCCGCGCGGGATGTGACGACCAGCGGCACCTTGGCGCCGGTGATCACGCCGCATGAACGGGCCTGGTAGAGAAAAACAAGCGCCTTGACCAGGATGTTCCCTGATTCGATGTCCGGCACCAGCAGGATGTCGGCATCGCCGGCCACGTCGCTGATGATGTGCTTTTCATGGGCGGCCTGCAGGCTGATCGCGTTGTCCATCGCCAACGGTCCGTCCACCTGACAGTTGCCAAGCTGGCCGCGCCTGGCCATCATGGTGAGCGCCGCAGCATCGAGTGTCGCCGGCATGGCGGGATTGACGAGCTCGACAGCGGCCAGAACCGCCACCTTGGGTCGCTCGACCTCGAGTGCGTGCATCACATTCAGCGCGTTCTGGATAATCTGCATCTTCTGCTTCAGGTCAGGCGCGATATTGATGCCGGCGTCCGTCACCAGCAAGAGCTTGTGATAGCTGGGCACTTCATAGATGCCGCAGTGGCTCAGGAGGTTTCCGGTCCGCAGGCCTTTCTCCTTTTCCAGAACGGCGTGCAGCAGCTCGGCGGTTTGAAGATGCCCTTTCATGATGATGTCCGCTTCACCGCTTCCAACGAGATTGACAGCGATGTCGGCGCATTTGCGCTCCTCGGTCTCCTTGATGATGTTGATGCCTTCCAGGTCCAGCGACAGCTCGTCCGCCAGACGGAAGATCTCCTCCTTATCGCCGATCAGCGTCGGCTGGATCAGGCCTTTCCGGTAAAGCGGCATCAGCGACAGCAGGACCGCGTCATCGTGTGCGGCCGCGACCGCAATGCGGCCGACACCCCGGCCTGTGATCTGCTGTTCGATCCGGTCCATCATGCCCATGGCCACACCTCCTTCAGTAGACGCGGGGCTGCTCAAGCCCCTCGAGGACTCTCAAAGCGCCCGCCGCGAGCGAAGCCAGTTCTGCCTCACCGGGATAGATCAGGACAGGCGCGAGAAAATCAACTTTCTGGCGGATCCGGCTGGTCAGGTATTCACTGCGCGCCAGTCCGCCGGTCAGGACGATCGCCCTGGCTTTCCCTTCCAGTACGACGGCCATGGCGCCCACCCATTTGGCGATCTGGTATGCCATCGCGTCGAGCGCGGCGGCATAGTCCGGCCGGACAGGCGCCAGGTCCTCGACGAGCTTGCAGTCGGAGGTGCCGACCAGCGCGACCAGGCCGCCCTGGCCGTTAATGCGGCGGCGCAGTGAAGATCGATCATATTGACCCGAGAATGCCATGTCTATCACCGGCAGAAGTGGCAGTGAGCCGGTCCGTTCGGGCGACATCGGTCCCTCGTTGAGCGCGTCATTTACATCGATGACCCGCCCGAATGAATGGGCGGCTATGGAAATGCCGCCGCCCATATGGACGACGACCAGGCAGATGTCCTCGTAATTTGAGTTCAGATCCGCCGCAGCCTTGCGTGCGACGGCCTTCTGATTGAGTGCATGGAACGTCGAGCGACGATGGATCTCCGGCAGTCCGGTCACCCGCGCGACCGGATCGAATTCATCGACCGTCACGGGATCGACAATAAAGGCCGGTTTGTGGAAGCGCTCGCCGAAGGCAGAAGCGATCAGCGCGCCCAGATTGCTTGCGTGTTCCCCGTATCGTGCGGAAGTCAGGTCCGCGCGCATCTCATCATCGATCGCATAGACGCCGCTTTGCAGCGGATGGGTCAGTCCGCCCCGACCGACATACGCGTCCACCGCCTCCGGCCCAGACAGTCCTGCCGCCGCAACCGCATCAAGCAAAGCGGATTCAACGGCCGCCAGCCGCATAGACAGCTGCTCGGCGATCATATTATACGGGGCAAGTTCATCCGGCGTGTGGGCAACCGAACGCTCGAAAGCACAGCGTTCGTCCAGGAAAAGGGCGGTCTTGGTGGTCGTCGAACCGGGATTGATCACAAAGATGGCATGCGGCATCGCGGCTCTCCTCCTGTCGTCACTGCAGATAGAAACAGGGAGGTTCCCGCGTGGGTCCCTCCCTTTGACATCCTTCTTATTTCTGACCCTGAGCCAGGCGCTTCTTGAACTTGTCGACGCGTCCGCCGGTATCGATCAGCTTCTGCCGACCCGTAAAGAACGGATGGCACTTGGAACAGATGTCCACGTTCAGGCTGCTCTTGACCGAGCCGGTCTCGAACGTCTCGCCGCAGGCGCATTTCACAACGGCCTTGACGTATTTGGGATGAATGCCCTCTTTCATGATTTCACCTCTCATCGAAGGATGCGGCGCGGATCCTCGCGGTTGCCACGATCCGTATGCCGCACCAGATTTCCAGTAGCGATAAGATGTTACACCGCCAACAGGCGTTTGTCAACCGCTGTGTCCGTTCTGCGCCTGGTTCTGGGCCTGTGCGCCGGTCCGGCTGCCGCGCATCGCCTCGAAGATGTTCTTGTCGTTCAGCGACACATTGATCGAGGAGACGAAGTGCTGGTTGTTGTTGGTTTTGAGGAGCAGATTGATGATCATCTCCGTGACGGCCGCGGTATCCAGCTGGCTGAACGCCTTGCGGATCGCCCAGACGGCGTCGAGCTCTTTGGTCGTCAGCAGCAGTTCCTCGCGGCGGGTGCCGGAACGGTTGATGTCGATGGCCGGGAAGATGCGCTTCTCGGACAGTTTGCGGTCCAGATAGACTTCCATGTTGCCCGTGCCCTTGAATTCTTCGAAAATGACCTCATCCATGCGGGATCCCGTGTCGATCAGGGCTGTGGCCACGATCGTCAGGCTGCCGCCGCCCTCGATGTTGCGCGCGGCGCCGAAGAAGCGTTTGGGGCCATACAGGGCACCGGGGTCAAGGCCGCCGGACAGCGTGCGTCCGGTCG
>CAZNGQ010000271.1:888-3076 GCA_964572095.1 uncultured Oscillospiraceae bacterium | reverse complement strand
ACCGGCGTATCCACAGTGGCTACTTCGATGGTGAAGGACACATCACCCACCGCGTCGGAGGGGGCATAGACTGTCAGGTCCAGAGCACCGTCATTTTCATCCAGTTCATAGGAATCCACCGTGAATGTATAGGGCAGATTCGCATACAGAATATTGTCGCCGTAGTAGGATCCCCAGCTGTAATTCCAAAAATCAGGACCGACAGCGTAGACGTAACTGACGCCGTCACCCTCCAAACGGATGGTATACTCGCCGGAAACCGTAATGGGCAACGTAAAGCTTTCGCTCACATTCGCCTTGATGACGCCTTCAACAGGGGTGTCCAGCGTCAGCGTTCGCTCGCCGGAAATGTGGATGAATGCAGACAGTTCCTGGGAATACTGTCCGCCAGACTCCTCCGCAGCCCGAAGGCGGGTGTTCTGCTGGAGCGTGATGCTGCCGGTTGTATAGATCTGCCGAGTGAGACTGGAAGTGGGATCCGAACCATCCAGGGAATAGTAAATCGTCCCGATCCCGCTGCCGCTGATCGTGGGCTGGTATCCGGCCGCGTAATCGCCCGAATCGTTCTGATTCGTCCAAAGCGGCACAGGGATTCCTGCCGCATACTGCACGTGAGTCAGGCCGCTGGGCAGGCCGTTTCTGTAGGTGACTGCTTTCAGGTCCAGACCGGCTTCGCCGACAGTAAAGGTGTTTGTGCCCGCGCTGACAGACCCGTTCAGAGCGACTGTAAAGTACGTCGGCGTCGAATCATCGGGAGTACTGCCGTCGGTGGTATAGTAGACTGTGGTTTCGGGCTGGGCTGTGACAGTGATGGTGGTCCCCAGCGTCTGAACAGCGGCAGATGGTGTAAAGACCGGTGCATCAGGATTGGCAAGGTGGAGAGACTTGAAGAACAACAGAGAATAAACGCCGTCCTTGGTCGAATAAGTCCTGAGATCCGCGCTGCTCTTCAGATCAAAAGTTCCGGTGTATGCCTGGTAGGGCGCAGGATCGTCGGAATCAAAGTAATCGATGCTGTAATAAATGTTCGCACCTGCTGTATCAGTCGCAAGCGTGATGGGCACGACTTCATTGTAGTAAGCCATCCATCCTGTTCCGATCAGTGTGGCGGTCGTGGACATCTCCGGGGCTGCCGGGACGCCCTTTTCGAGGGTGAGCGTAAAAGTGCCGGCATATCCGCTGTTCTGAACGTAAACGAGGTAAGTCCCCGTGCTTCCCGCCGTAAAGCCGGTATCCTGCCAGGACTCTGCGTTGTCGCCGATCCATTCAACGTAACCATAATCATTCAAATTGCAGACTTCGCCGGTGGAAGCGTCAAGGATATAGACAGACAGGGTACGATCGCCGTCAAAGAGGGCTTTCAGGCCATAGTTCTCCCCCGCTGTCGCGCTAAACGTGTACACGGGATTGCTGTCCGCGGTCATGGTGCCGCTTACAGAAGCCGTGTTGCCACTAAACGCCAGCACGCCGTTTTTCAAATAGTAAAAGCTGCGGACGGTCGTGCTGCCCGCTCCGCTTGCCGGATCTTTCG
This sequence comes from uncultured Oscillospiraceae bacterium, assembly GCA_964572095.1. Lineage (GTDB taxonomy): Bacteria > Bacillota > Clostridia > Saccharofermentanales > UBA5734 > JAAYKS01. The sequence goes on along the minus strand of CAZNGQ010000271.1, from coordinate 1,545 downwards.
CATAAAAATCCCGGCTGACGAAACCCATCGCCTCCACGGGCAAGGAAAGGCTTGCAGGCTGGACTCCGTGAGAGGTGTCTTCCGACCAGGGATCCATGGGGTCCAGACTACATATCTCCATGCCTTCTTCCGCGGAAACCGTCAGCGCAATGCCACCTTCCGCCGTCAAATCTCCCGGAAAAACTTCGCCGGAAGGGATATTCACTGCAGGCGCGGCCGGCGGTGTGACGCCCTGTACCTGAAAGACAGGCTCCAGCTGCTCTACGCCGGAAGAAACGGCATCATAAGACAGCTGTATCGCCACTTCTGCTCCGTTTCCCAGATATTCCATAATGGCGGACTGGCCGTCCCATTCTCCTACGGGTGTAAACGGCGTGAAAACACCTTCCGCGAAAGTGCCCAGGCAGATCCGCGCATCACTGTTGGGAAAATCGTACGAGTCTTCGTAGTTGTTGATCCTGGCCAGATAATAGCCGTCCTCTGGGACCGTAAATCCGTATAAAGCAGCTTGATTTGCCGCAGTCAGGATCGCCGAGGCCGTAGTGCCCAAAGCATATGGAGTAAGTGTTGATTCTTCCGGCGGCGCTCCACTTGGGCTGACCATCAGCCCCACAGAGCCGCTGACGCTTGTGTTGGAGGCCTTCAGAAAGAATGTTC
>CAZNGQ010000271.1:0-878 GCA_964572095.1 uncultured Oscillospiraceae bacterium | reverse complement strand
AGTCGTAGAGAATACCGGCTGTGGTAGCAGTGGGCGCAGGATCTACGGGGGTAAAGGTGTCGCCGGACACGGTACCCAAACCCAGTGTGATGACCGGGCCGCTGGCCATATATCCCATTGTATAGGCGCCAGGAGTTGTGATTGCAAAGGTAAAGTATTGGGTGGAGGGTATTTCTGCAGTGCCCGCCGGGAAGGTTTGCACGTTGAAAGGAACGCCGATGGTGAGGGTGCCGGGGGCGGTGATGGTGTAGTCGGGAGGCGTGGAGCCTCCGCCGCTGGAGACGGCCAGAAGGACCATGCCGGCTGCGGCGCTGTTGGTCACTTCTACAACGAAGTCCCCCGCTGCGAAGGTATGGGAAATCGCTCCCGTACTCGTGGCGTCAGGTGTAGTCTCCGTGAAGGTGGCGTCGGAGACGGTGCCGATCCTTGCGGTCAAAACGGGACCTGCCGGACCGGCCACTTGGTATACTATCGTATAGGAACCCGGCGTGGCAATGGTAAAGCTGAAGTAATGCGTCGAAGTCGCCGGGAATGAAAACACAGCAGGAGGATCCGCATCCACAGTGATGCTCCCCGGGGCTGTGATGGGATAATTGATGGCAGCCGGTGGTCCCGGAGGCGGCGGAAAATCGCTGGCGGTCACCAGAAGCTCATCCTCGGAGGACCCGGTGTCTGCCGGCTCTTCGATGGCAGGTTCCGTTGTCGCCATCTCCGGCTCCGGGGGAACCTCCAGAGAAAGCAATTCTTCGCCTCCTTCGTCGAGAGGCGTTTCCATCGCCGCGGAGTCCGCGGCGTCTTCCGCATACACTGGAGACCAGACGGTCTGGGCTGCCGTGTTGAAAACCATGATCAGGGCAAGCAAGTATGCCAGGAAGCTG
>CAZNGQ010000270.1:0-3098 GCA_964572095.1 uncultured Oscillospiraceae bacterium | reverse complement strand
CTGCCGATCCAGCGGTAATAGGTCTCCCAGGCTTTGCCCTTGCGTTTCTTGATGATCCCGGACTGGGCCTTGTCGATCTCCATCTTGAGGCTGATCCCGCCGTCGCCCTTGATGTACATCAGGGAAGGCTCGGGGAAGCAGATGGCGATGGTGCCGTACATCGTGACCATCCGGATTTCGGTCGGGCCGGTCTTGACGGAGTACGCGACTTTCGCGCCTTTGTACACCGGGTACAGGTCCATGAGCCGGTTGTCGGGCCATTGCGAGATGGCACCCCGTCGCGACCCGATGCTGAGCCGCGCGGATCCGTAGTTGACGCCGGAGCGGCTGAAGCCGCCGGTCCTGTTGAAGATGCCGAAATACCCGCCCCGGCGGACAAAGGGGTTCTGGGTGATGTCAAAGAACGAGTATTCTTTTTCACGCTGGATGAAACTGGTGTCCGAGACCGCGGTGAACCGTTTCCCGACAAACGATTTGTTGGCGAACTCGTCCACCATGGCGACGGCATAATCCGCATAGGAGATGTAGCTCTCGGCCGACGCGTTCGGGATCCGGTAGTCCGTGCCCAGCACGTACCGGCCGATTCGGCGGCCGTTCGGGTCGAACGTCGAGGCCGGGCTGAAATAAGTCCAGTTCACCTTGCTCGCCCGGAGCATCGCGAACGCTTTCATCGCGGCTGCCGGAACGGCACGGTACTGGGGAGGGATGCTTTCGAAAACGAGCGTCTCGCGGCTCTCGTCCGCATACAGGCTGGACGCTCCGCCCACCACCACGAAACGGGTTTCTGGCAACTGCTCCATGATCCCGATCATGGCCTGCATGGCCGCGCCGTATTCTTCGGCCGGATCGGGACAGCCGGGCGGCGGTCCGTAGGCGCTCACCACCACATCAAATCCACGCAGATCCTCCGCGGTCAGGGAAAAAAGGTCCTTGGCGATGGTCGGATACAATCCCTCGAGTTTCGAGACCGACTGGGGACGGACAACGGCAAAGACTTCGTGTTCACGTTTCCGGGCCTCGGCGGCGATCAGCCGGCCGGCTTTTCCGGTTGCTCCGATGACAGCGATTCTCATGATGCCAGACTCCTCCTTTGCAGTGATGAAACACACACATGCTATCAAAGTACTGCTACTCGTGAACGATTACAAGAGAATCCGGGAAATTAATACGTAAACCTGAATCAGATGGATCACACGATCAAAAAGCTGTCGTGGAATCCTCTCGCTCTCCATACAGACGGGCATAAATGCCGCCGGCCTGCAGCAGGGTGTCGTGCGTTCCCTGCTCCGCGATGCCCTCGTCGGTCAGGACCACGATCCGGTCCGCGTCCCGCACCGTGGACAGGCGATGCGCGATGATCACGGTCGTCCTGTCCCGGGCGATCTCCGCCATGGCCGCCCGCACGGAACGTTCGCTCTCCTGGTCGAGCGCGCTGGTGGCTTCGTCGAACAGGAGAATCGCGGGATCCTTGAGGAAAACCCGGGCAAGGCTGAGGCGTTGTTTCTGTCCTCCGGAAAGCCGGACGCCGCGCTCGCCGATCTCCGTCTGGTAGCCCGCGGACAAGGACCGGATGAACTCATGCGCCCCGGAGCGGCGGGCGGCCTGCTCGACGTCGGAATCCGACGCGTCCGGACAGCCATACCGGATGTTTTCCGACACCGTGCCGGAAAACAGGAAGACATCCTGCTGGACGACCCCGATGTTGCGGCGCAGGGACGCGAGTTGGACGCTCCGGATGTCGATCCCATCGATCGTCACACGGCCGGATTCCACATCGTAAAAGCGGGGGATCAAGGAGCACAACGTGGTTTTCCCAGCTCCGGACGGGCCCACCAGCGCGACCTTTTCACCCGCGCGGATTGTCAGGTCCAGACTGGCGAGCACGGGTTCGTGATTCTCCTCATATCGGAACGTGACCTGCTCGAAGCGGATCTCCCCGCGCACCGGTCCGAGCTCCAGCGCGTCCGGCGCATCCGCAATCTCGGGCTGCCGCGCCAGCAGGTCCTGGAACCGCCGGAATCCGGCCATGCCTTCCTGATAAAGCATCGACGTGCGGATCAACGTCTGGATCGGTGAGGTGACGCTGCCGATATAAAGCAGGAACGTCAGCAGATCCGGCAGATCCAGGCGCTGGCGGGTGATCGCCATCGCGCCGAACAGGGTGATTCCCGCGGTGAGCAGGTGGATCAGGGACTCCGCACCGGTCCAGTACCAGGATTCATTCTTGTAGATCGCGGCGCGGCTGTCGAAAAAACGACGGTTCGCGCCGGCGAAACGTCGTTGCTCCAGCGTCTCGTTCGTGAAAGCCTGCACGGTCCGGATCCCGCCGATCGCGTCCTCGGCCTGCGCATTGACCTCCGCAATCCGCTCCCTGGCGCTTTTCAGCGCCTGCCGCATCCGGATATTGAAGAAGACGCTGAACCCGATCAGCAGGGGAAGGAAGAGCAGGATACCGAGTGCAAGCCTGACATTGATGAAGAAAAGAATAATCAGCGCGCCGACAAAGCGCGTGCCGTTGATGAGCAGCTCCTCCGGACCGTGGTGAGCCAGTTCCGCGATGTTGAGCAGGTCGTTTGTGAGGCGGCTCATCAGTTCGCCGGTTTTCGCGTGGTCGAAAAACCGGAACGTCTGGCGTGTCAGATGAGCGAACAGGGTGTCGCGCATGTCCCGTTCCATTCCGGCCCCCATGATGTGGCCGCGGATGTCGACATGGAACGACAGAACAATCTGCAGCAGGATGACGGCCAGCATGGCCAGCCCGACCAGAAGGAGCCGGGGGGATGCCGCCGCGGGATCGCCGGACAGGATGTCCTTGGTGATATAGCGTGTCAGCAAGGGGAACAGCAGGGTCAGGCCGGACAACAGGACCGAACTGGACAGAACCAGGAACAGCGTGACGCGGTAGGGCCTGTACCAGCCCGCAAACGCTTTGATGCGAGAAAACATGGGACTCCTTCGCTCCAGGACGATTGCCTGGCAAGAAGCACGTCAAGACATCCCAAACGGGCAGTCGCCTGACCGGTCATGAATACACCGGCATCCCGGAGGAGGCATCCGCGTAAACGCGGCCGGACTCAGCGGATGTTTGTGAAAAGCCT
>CAZNGQ010000269.1:0-3101 GCA_964572095.1 uncultured Oscillospiraceae bacterium | reverse complement strand
ATTCGACGCTCCCATGGCCTTCACCAACTCCTCGGCTTCGGCGAATTTCCGGCGGGAAATCAGGATCTGCGCCTGGATGAGTTTGGCGCGGTCCTTCTGATCGGGATGCAGCCTCAGGACGTTCTGAACCACCTTGTCGGCGTAGTCCGCAAACCCCATGTCGACGAGGCCGGCCGCAAACTGAAAATCCTGGTCAAGCTCGTCGGCAATGGTTGAAGAGGAGAAACAAGCCAGAAGCGTAACGACAACGAGGAACAACCTGCCCCGCCCGTTGAAATAACCATTCCTCATAGACCTCTCTCAAAGGATAAGGTACGTCGGTTTGTCGCTGTCTTTTCCGACCCAAGAGCCAGTCGTAAAAGTAGTGAAATCGCTCTCTGTCGTCAAGCAACAGAGCGGTAAAACGTTCACCTGCGAAGCGTAAGTTGCTAAGATGCCGGCCATGTCGACGAGCTATGCCATCATCGGGACCGGCGCGCTGGGTGGATTCTACGGAGCGCGCCTTCACCGGGCCGGACTGGAAGTGCATTTCCTGCTCCACAGCGACCATGAGCACGTTCGCCGCCACGGCCTGAAGGTGGAGTCCAAGGACGGCGATTTCCACCTGGCACACGTCAACGCCTACGGACATGCCGGGGATGTCCCCAAGTGCGACGTGGCGCTGGTCGCCCTCAAGACCACCCGGAACCACCTGCTCCCCGACCTCCTCCCGCCCGTCATGAAGGACAACGGTGTTGTCCTGATCATCCAGAACGGGCTCGGGATGGAGGACGCCGTGGCCGAAATCGTCGGTCCGGGCCGGGTCATGGGCGGCCTTTCCTTCCTCTGCTCGAACAAGGTCGGCCCCGGCCACATCCGGCACCTCGACTACGGCGCCGTCGCGTTCGCGGAGTACTCCCCCGAAGGCCGGCCGCGCGGCATCACGGACCGCATGCGCGCCATCGGAGCCGACTTCGAGCGCGCGGGCATCAAGGTGGAACTCATCGAAGACCTGATCCTGGCCCGATGGAAGAAGCTGGTCTGGAACGTCCCCTACAACGGCTTGTCCGTGATCCTGAACGCGATGACCGACGAGCTCATGAAAAACCCGGCGACCCGCGAACTGGTCGTGCAGCTGATGCATGAAGTCGTCGCCGGCGCCGCCGCCGTCGGACGGACGATCCCCGACTCGTTCGTCACAAAGATGCTCGCGGACACGGAGAGAATGCCGCCGTACCGGACCAGCATGAAGATCGATTACGAGAACCGCCGCCCGATGGAAGTGGAAGCGATCTTCGGCAATCCGGTCCGCGCGGCCAAAGCGGCAGGCAAAGAATTGCCGCGCATCGAAATGCTGTACCGGCAGCTGAAGTTTCTGGATGAACGGAACGGGAGTCCAATGTCCAAAGTCTAAAGTCCAAAGTCAAAGAACCACGACCGACGTGCTCAGGTTTGGACTTTGGACTTGGAACTTTGGACTTCGATCTCCCCTCTCATCGCCGCCCGCGTCAGCGCGAAGTCATATCGGACGGGATCGTCCGGTGAAAGGGCTCGGAACGCGGCCGTCATTTCCAGCGCCGCTTTCAAGTCCGCCGACTTCCGCTCTGTCAGGCCCCACGCGAGCCCGATCCGGTGCATGTGCAGGTCGAGCGGGATCACCAGCTTGGACGCCGGCACACGGGGCCACAATCCCGGATCGACATCGTCCTTCCGCGCCATCCATCTCAGGTACAGGTTCAGTCGCTTGCACGCGCTGCCCTGCCGGGGACAGGAAAGAAGATCCCGGCGGCTTTTTCCCGCGCCGCGCCGGAGCAGCTTCACCCAGGCCGCCAAAGCCGGTATGACCGTCTCGTGTTCCGGGCGAAGGCCCGCGATGAAACTTTCTTCAAGCGACCCGTGGCGGCGGATCGCCGCCTTCGCGCCCAACAGCAGCGCCGCGACATCCGCGCCGGTGGTCCAGCGGTGCCGGAACCCGCGGAACGCCGCGCGCAACTCCTCCGGCGATGAACGGTCCAGGAACTGTCGCGGCCTGAAACCCATCCGCGCCAGCACATCGGACGCGCTGCTCACGATTTGCCGCACGCCGCCGTAGGCCAGCAGCGCGGCCAGCAATCCCGCAAGCTCCCGATCGCACGGATCGGAGCAGCGGTAGAGCAGTTCCAGCGGATCCGGCGAGATGAACTCCCGGCGGTTGTATCGATCGTATAGCCGGTCCAGTTTCCCGCGCCGGCCGGCGATGTCCGTATTTACGCTCATGCTTGTTGCGCAGCTTAACGTCTTTCTGCTACAAGGTTACTATATCTCACACTCAGGGAGGGTGCTTATGAAAACCCGCGCGGATCGCGTCCTTGTTGTGTCCGTCCTTGTTGTTCTCTGCTCCACCGTATCGTTCTCCCAAACCTACCGACAGCTCAGCACGGTCCACGACGGCTCGGGTGTCATGTCCACCAACACGGTCAACCTCGGCGGCGTCAACTACCGCCACGTAAGCGCGGCGGGCCAGCCCGGCGGCATCGGCACCAACGCGAACGGCTCGCTCAACAACTACGCCGGCTTCCTGCAGGCGGTCGATATCAAGAAACCGAACCAGACGGACATCTATGGCAATCCGTACGAATTGACGCCGGACAACGATGCCGACGGGCTCTCGGATATCGGCGAGGTGCAGGGCACGAACTTCAATCCCAACACGGCCACGGAAGTTAACATTGCGGACTCCGACGGCGACGGCATCTCGGACGGCGGCGAGGCCATTGCGCAAACGGACCCCCTGAACACGAATATGTATCTGCGCATACTGGGAATCCGCAACGTCGGCGGGAGCCGCGAGATAACTTACCTCGCACGCGACAACAAGATCTATCACGTCCGCGCGAACGACGGCTCGTATCAGAAGCCGGCCACGGACATGGGAACGGACCAGGAAGCGGGCGGTTCGGGCGCGTGGCTGGTGCGGACAAACACCTACACGGATGCCGGAGTGACGAACGAGCGGAACTACGCGGTCGAAGCGCAGCGGTAACATCCGCGCCGATTTGCTAGATCGGTTCCGGCCTGAGTTCCGCGATGCCGGTCTGGCTCTGGATGTGGCAGATGGCGATGGCGAGCGCGTCGGCGGCGTC
>CAZNGQ010000268.1:0-3103 GCA_964572095.1 uncultured Oscillospiraceae bacterium | reverse complement strand
GGATCGGTTGAAGCGTGCCGGGATGCAGGTACGGCGCATGCTGTTCCTTCATGTCCGCACGCATGTTGTACCACTGCTTGGGCATCTGCTCTTCGGTGAGATAGATCTTCTTGGGTACGTTTCTGGTCATGGTCGATCTCCTTCCTGATCCTTGCGATTGCGTTTTTCGACAACAAAAAGACCCCTGTCCCTGTTCTGGGACAAGAGCCTGAACTCCTGCGGTGCCACCCGGATTGGCCGCCGTACGGCGACCCTCTCTGCCATGCACAACCATGCATGCTCCGCGGTAACGGCCGGATCCCGTCGACTCCTACACTCGTTCCGCCGACAGGCCGGACCGGATTCGGGTCGCCCTCCTGAGTCCATTCACTACGATTCCGGATACCGCGCTCGCACCATCCGCGGCTCTCTGAAAAACGGTTGTCGTACCTACTCTTCTCAGTCATGGGTTTGACAGATGAAATTTGAGATCATTGTATGCCACGCATTCGAGCGGTGTCAATAGAAAACCCGTATAATCGTCTTGAATCATTCCGGTACCAGAGAACATTCACAATATCAGGAGGCTGCCACAATGATGAACGGCAGGATCGATCTGCGCAGCGATACGGTCACCCACCCCACCCAGGCCATGCGCGACGCCATGGCGAACGCCCCGGTCGGCGACGACGTCTACGGGGACGACCCGACGGTCAACGCCCTCGAAGCCCGTGCCGCGGAGATCACCGGCAAAGAGGCGGCGCTGTTCGTCCCGAGCGGCACGATGGGCAACCAGCTGGCCCTCGCGGTCCATGTCGCCCGCGGGCAGGAGGTCATTCTCCCGGAAAACTGCCATATCGTCGTGCATGAGGCCGGTGCAGCCGCCTATATCGCCGGTGCCCAGCTGCGCTGCCTGCCCGCGTCGCGTGGCAACCCGATGGATTCGCCGGATGTCGAACGGGCCATCCGCAAGACCCCCGATGACATCCACTCCCCCCGCACCGCCTTGATCTCGTATGAAAACGCGGATTCCGATGGGTTCGTGCGCCCCCTGTCCTACATGGACGACCTCCGGCAGGTCGCGGACCGGTACGGGATCCCGATCCACCTGGACGGCGCCCGATTGTTCAACGCGGCCGCCGAACTGGGCGCCAGCGCTTCCGACATCGCCGCACGGGCGGACTCTGTCACGTTCTGCCTGTCCAAGGGACTGTGCGCCCCGGTCGGGTCGATGCTGTGCGGCACCCGGCCGTTTGTCGAACGGGCGCGCCGCATCCGGAAAATGCTGGGCGGCGGCATGAGGCAGGCAGGAATCCTGGCCGCGGCCGGCCTGGTCGCGCTGGAAACCATGCCTGCCCGACTGGGCGAAGACCACAAAAAAGCACGCCGTCTGGCGCGCCTGCTGGCGGAAGTGCCGGGTGTCGTAACCGATGCCGGACTCCCCGAGATCAACATGGTGTTTTTCAGGCTGGAGGGCTATCGCCTCGCGCCGGACCGGTTGGTCGCACGGCTGGGCGAGGAGGGAATCCTCGTGAACGGGCCGGACGACGGCCTATTCCGTTTCGTGACGCATTACTGGGTGGACGATGCGGATATCGAGCGGACCGTCGGGCTGCTTCGCGAATGGAGCGTTTGATCGCCGAGGTCGCGATCGCATAAGGTTACAGTTTTACCGCAGCGAGCGCCAGGGTCGCGATCGCATAGGGTTACAGTTTTACCGCAGCGAGCGCGACCCAGTCGTCCCGCCGCGCGGCGGCTTCGACCCGGAATCCGTTGGCTTCGAGCGTCTCGACGATCCGCGGCTCCATCTTGCCGATGATGCCCGATACGATGTAGACCCCGCCGGTCCGGATCCACTGCGGCACCACAGGGGTGAGCGGCACGATGACATCCGCCACGATGTTGGCGGTCACGATGTCGAAGGGAACCGTTCCAATAGCCTCGGAGACGGCGGGGTCCGACACCGCGTCGCCGACCACGACCCGGTACAGGTCCTCCTGGATCCCGTTGAGCTCGGCATGTTCCGGCACGATCGTGCGGGCCTTGGCGTCCACGTCCACGGCGACGGCGCCTCCCGCCCCGAGCAGCATGGCGCCGATGAACAACACGCCGCTGCCGCAGCCGAGGTCCAGAACCCGGTCGCCCGGTTTCACCCGGGGCTCCAGAAGCTCCAGGCACAACTGCGTCGACGCATGCTGCCCGGTGCCGAAAATCGCGGAATTCTGCAGCCGGATCGGCAGGCGGCCGGCATATTGCGCCGGCACATCCTCCCACGCGGGCTGGATCAGGAAACGTTCTCCGACCGGAATCGAGATGAAGTACTTTTTCCAGAGATTGTTCCAGTTCTCGTCGTCGACCACCTCGTCCGACACCTGCAGGCTGCCGAGATCCATCGGCAGGTCCAGGTCGCGAAGCCCGGCGACAGCCGCCCGGATCCGTTCGACGAGCGCACGGCCCTCCGCGCTGTCGTCCAGATAGGTCCGGACGGCCGGACCGCCCATTTTGGCGATCATTTCTCCATAATCGACATAGTCCCAGAACCGGCCGGCGGTCTCGAGAAAGCGTTCGATCTCCTCCGCGCTGTCGACAATGGACACCTGGTCGACGCCAAGCGTGTCCAAGGCCGCGCAGACGGGATCGATCCCGTCCTGGGTCGTTTCCACCGTAACCTGTATCCAGTTCATGAAGTTGCTCCCGCCTGTTGCTTATCGGTTGAACGCGTCCTTGATTTTCTTGAAAAAGCTGCCGCGTTTCTGGTAGTTCTTTTCACTGCAGCTCTCCTCGAACTTGTTCAGGAGATCCCGCTGCGCATTGTCCAGGTGACGGGGTACTTCGATCGTCACGCGGAACGAGTGGTCGCCGCGCGACCCGGGACGGTTGAGGTGCTGGATTCCCTTGCCTCGAAGCGTGAAGGTCTCGCCGGGCTGCGTCCCCTCCTTGATATGGTAGTTCGTCGGGCCGTCGATGGTCGGAACCTCGACGTCCGCCCCGAGGGCGGCCTGAGCATAGGTGATAGGCACTTCACAGAACGTGTTGGCTCCGTTGCGCTCGAAAATGGGATGCGGCTTGACGTGGATCTCGATGTAGAGATCGCCGTACGGGCCTCCCCGTTCGCCGGGTTCGC
>CAZNGQ010000267.1:0-3111 GCA_964572095.1 uncultured Oscillospiraceae bacterium | reverse complement strand
GAACACGATGCGCTTCCCGTCCGATACGGGTCGGTCGATGGTACAGGATCCGACGGCTTTGCTGCCGACAATCCGGTCCAGCGTTCCTTTGTAGGTCACGTACAAATTGTCCCAATCGGAATATCGGTTGTCACACCAGTCGTTGTAGTCATAGGCAGCCGCGTCATCCGGTACCGGTTTCGCTGTCAGCAACACATCGTCAACGATGCAGGTATAGTAAACCTGGTTGAGCGGCAGCACAGGCAACTCCCGGATGATCCCGTCCGCGTTCACAGGTGTGGCCAAGCCCTCCTCCCCGATGCCGTCGATCCGGAGCCAGGCCGGTTTGCCAAAGTACAGGAACGGAAAGCCGGCGTCGGACGAAACGCGTTCCAGGGTGCGGGTCGGGATGTCATACCGGTACAAGTCCAGATAACTGCCGAATACTCCCGCGGTATGCACGACGGCACGGTCAAAGTGGAAGTAGTATGCGTCCCCAACAAGCAAACCGGGATATCCCGGAGTCTTGCTGAACCCCGAAGGGGTCTGGCTGTTGCCGTAATCGGTGGTTGGAAGTGTGAACGCCAGATCCTCCCCCGTTTTCCGCACCGTTATGTGCATGATCGTATCGCCAGCATCCAGCGTCTGGCGATACTCCCGCCAAACGATATAAGCATCGTTTACAGCCAGAAAATCGGCAGCGTTCCGGTCGACAGCACACTGTGCAAGCGGCTTGAACAAGCCGTCTTCCGGATCCACGATTCCCAAAATCGGGCCTTTGACAGGAAATTGATGCCCGCGATCATCTTTTTTTCGGGTGGTGATGAACAGGTTCCTGTTCCCGTCCGACATTTCGATTTTGTAACTGTCAGCTGTGGTGTCATACTGCAGGTTCAACGCCGTCTCGTGGATCTGCGCGGACGTGTATTCGCCCCAGGGGATCACGTCACGGTAGTACCGCAGGCTTTCGAGCTTCGCGGCAGATTCCGCTTTGTTGTACCCCAGTTCGATCCAATAGACCGTGCGCGGCTCGCCCGCGCTATTCCCGCCGGATGCCAGGAAATAGAGCCTGTCATGAAAAAAGCCGATGAGAGACGCATTTCCCATTCGGGCCGACAGGTCGACCATCACGCCATTGGTCAGGTCGAAAATCATCGGGATGCTGGTGTCGAAAGCGATATACTGACCGTTTGTCTGGGGATTCCCGATAGGCACCTGCTTGTTCTCGCTGGATAGGATTAAGGTCGAGGCCGAGTTTTCGACCAGCAACAGTCCGTTGTCGTTTTCCGGATCCGCCAGGAGAGCCCCATACGAGTTGAAAACCGTCTGGTCGTGATCAGCGGCATCCACATACCGGAACGGGGCCGCCGGCAGGCCGTCGATCAACCCGTCCTTGTTGACAGGCGTAGCGATTTCAAGCGTGTCATCCCGATCCAGCCAGGACAATCCGCCTTGGTACAGGAACGGGTCGCTCGCGTCGGCTGCCAGACGTTCCATGGTCCGATTGGCGATGTCGAACCGGTACAGGTCGATATGCCGCATGTCTTCTTCCGATATTCGGACCACCGCATCAAAATACACCGCGTCATCCAGAATCAGGACGGGCGACGGCGGCGGCAGGCTGCCGGTCACCCGATCACCGGAATCCACATTAGGCATCGCAAATGCGATGTCCTCCCCGGACTCCCGGATGCGGACATGCAGGACCGACATCGAGGTTTCCGTTGGTCGGGAGCCCTCCTGCCAGACGATGTACTTCTCATTCTCGGCGAGATACGCCAGGGGGCGTTCATCCGCCGCCTCGGCAAACAGCTGATACTCCCCGGATGCCAGGCGATAAATCCCCAGAGAGGATTTGCTCCCGGGATATGTCTTCGCATCACCCGGACAGGAGACAAACAGGTTTTCACCCTGATCCACCAGATCGATGTGGAAGGAACCGTTCACACTCCACGTCGGTGTGACCATGGCTTCGCTGATTTTCCCGGGATAGTTGTACTTATCCCACAAGACCAGACTGTGGTACAGCCTCAGTCCTCCCTGAGTGGAAAACGGAGCCGTTCCATCGACCATGGCCTGCACGTCGATCGGAGCCGGGGTGATTGTCACGGGTGGATCCGTAGTCGTTGTCGTGGCAATCGTAGGTTCTGTTACACCGCCCCCCAGCCACTCCGGCAGCCAGGCGGGACGAAGGACCGTGACGACGTAACCCGCCGCCAAGCCCAGAACCAGTGCCACCAGCGCCAGGTTGGCCAACAGGATCGACCGACGGACCCAGGAACGGGGAGCCGATTTGCCGGAAACCGCCGGGAGGGCGACGCTTGTACTAGTTGCCGATGATTGCCGCTTCGACACGCCTGTTTTCCAGTTGCGCACCAGAAGCCGTGCCTGTGCCGTAGCAATGGCACGATCCCGGATGTGGTCCGGATTCAAGAGTTTCTCCCCGATCGTTTTTTCAAACAGCTCTCTCTCTTTCATCGGAGGGACACCTCCTTTCCGTAGTGTTTACGGATCTCCTGGACGGTCCGGTAGATCCTGCTTTTTACCGTCGATTCCCGGATGCCGAGTTCCGACGAGATCTGCGGGATGGTCATGCCCAGGTAGTAAAACAGGTAGAAGACCTGCTGGCTCTCGCGCGGTCGGGTGGTCAGGAGAGCGGCGATCTCATCCAGAAATAGATGGTCGATCAGCCGGTCCTCGACTTCCAGATCCGTGCACTCGAGGTCGGGGATCTCGACGTCCTCGCCATCTCCGTTTACGGCATGGAGGGGGATGTGGTTCTTCAGCCGCTGCATCAGGGTGTAGTGGCGGTACACTTTTGTCTTGACCACCTGCAGGACAAAGGCTTCCGTGTTTTTCACGTATTCCGGGCCTTTGCGGGTCAGCACGACATAGACCTCCGCATAGGCCTCCTGCAGGATATCCGCGATGTCTTCCGCGTTTCCGCACTTCTTTGTCGTGTATGCAAAGGCGAACCGCCAGGTTGTCTTGTAGATCTCGTTGAACACCGTCGTGATCACGGAGTCGGCCATTCTTTCACCGCCTTACAAGATAACCGTGTGATTCATTGGGAATATAGTTGCATAAAACTATTCTACTTCTAATTTCGTGCACATCCATCAAGGCAGCTCG
>CAZNGQ010000266.1:0-3134 GCA_964572095.1 uncultured Oscillospiraceae bacterium | reverse complement strand
GGCAACCGGCAGTGATGCATCGGTGCCAAATCCAGCAGGCGGATGCCGCCTGGAAGATGAGGACGTTGATTCGCTTGACTCCGTCTCTTCCGGTGCAGAGGCGGTTTTCTTTATTCCGGATGGTCTGCTTTCGATCGGAAAGGTTAATCGGAGGTTTCATGAACAGAAAAGACAAATGGTTCTTCACGTCGGAGTCCGTGACCGAAGGGCATCCGGACAAGCTGTGCGACCAGATCGCCGATGCGATCCTGGACGCGATCCTCGAGAAGGATGAAATGGCCAGGGTGGCCTGCGAAGCGGTCGCGACAACCGGCATGGTCCTGGTGACGGGCGAGATCAGCACGACACACCCCGTTGACATCCCGCACATTGTACGGTCCACCATCCGGGACATCGGGTACGAAAGCACGGACACCGGCTTCGACGCCGGCACCTGCGCCGTCCTGACGCCTATGGACCGGCAGTCTCCGGACATCGCCATGGGTGTGAACACTTCCTATGAGGCACGCCACGGAGAAGAAGGGGACGACGCGTCCACCGGCGCGGGCGATCAGGGCATGATGTTCGGGTTTGCCTGCCGCGAGACCGAAGATCTCATGCCGATGCCCATTTCCCTGGCGCATGCTCTTTGCCGGCGCTTGGCCGAAGTCCGCAAGAGCGGCCTGCTGCCCTACCTGCGCCCGGACGGCAAGTCCCAGGTCACCCTTCAGTACGAGGGGGACATTCCCGTGCGCGTCGATACCGTCGTGGTTTCCACCCAGCATGATCCGGACGTCACACAGGAGCAGATCGCCAGCGACATCCGTGAACATGTCATCGTCCCGGTCATTCCGGCCCGCTATCTGGACGACAGGACCAAGTACTACATCAATCCGTCCGGGCGGTTTGTGGTCGGAGGCCCCCAAGGGGATTCCGGCCTGACCGGACGCAAAATCATCGTCGACACATATGGCGGATTCGCGCGCCACGGCGGCGGATCGTTTTCCGGAAAAGACCCGACCAAGGTCGATCGGACCGCGACTTATGCCGCGCGATATGCCGCGAAGAACGTGGTCGCCTCCGGGCTGGCGGACCGTTGCGAGATCCAGCTTTCCTATGCCATTGGGGTCGCCCAGCCCGTCTCCGTCATGATCGATACCGCCGGGACGGGCAGGATTCCGGATGCGGCCATCGCCGATCTCATCCGAAAGCATTTCGACCTTCGCCCCGCAGCAATCATCCGCGACCTGGGACTGCGTCGCCCCATCTACCGCCAAGTGGCCGCCTACGGCCATTTCGGCCGTCCGGACCTGGATCTGCCCTGGGAAAGGACAGACAAAGCGCAGGCTCTCCGCCTCGATGCCGGCCTCTAGAACGGACGACTCCTCCGCCGGCCTGCCGGAAAGACGGCTCGACGGCCTGGCGGTTGAAGAAGGGATCGTTGACGAGATCGTCTACCGTTCGGAAGAGAGCGGCTACACCGTCAGCGAGCTGGCGGTCTCGGACGATCGCGCGATGGTCGCCGTAGGCATCATGCCCTACCTGGCGCGGGGCGAGTCCGTTCGGCTGTATGGGGAGTGGACACGGCACCCGGAATATGGCGACCAGTTCAAGGTCGTACGTTATGAAACCGTCGCGCCCCGTACGGAAGACGCGATTCTGCACTATCTTTCCTCCGGAATCGTCCGCGGTGTCGGGGATAAGCTGGCTGCGCGCATCGTGGCAAAGTTCGGCGCGGAGTCCCTGCGCGTCATGCGTGAAGAACCGGACCGACTCGCCGCGGTCCGCGGCATCGGGGCGGACGCCGCGCTGCGCATTGCCAATGAAATGAGAGACAAACAGGAGTACCAGGAACTGGCGCTCCTGTTGTCATCTTTCGGCATCGGTGCCGACAGGATCCTCCGAATCCATCGGCAATTCGGATCCCGGGCGCTGGAAACTGTGCGGGAGAATCCTTTCCGGCTTGCCGACGAAGTGCACGGAATCGGTTTCCACACCGCGGACCAGATCGCGCGAAGCCTGAACTGCGCCCCGGATTCCCCGTACCGGATGCGCAGCGCCATCCGGTACGTCCTGTCCCAAGGCGCGGCTTCCGGGCATACCAGCCTGCCCGAGTCCATGGTGATCGACCAGTCCTCCCGACTGCTGGGGCTCCAGGTGGCGGCGGACGACCCCGACTATATCCGCATGAAGACTTCGGGACAGATCGTCGTCAGCGAGCCTTCCCTGACGGAGACCCGGATCGCCATCCGAAGTCTGCACGAAGCGGAACGAAATCTGGCGGAACGGCTGGCTGTCCTCTCCTCGTGCGCGCCGCCGCCGGTTACCGGCGATCTCGACGGCCGGCTGGACCGGCTTTCGGCGGACATGGGTGTCGAACTGGCGGAGGAGCAGCGCGCGGCTGTCCTGCTCGCGGCCCGATCCGGCGTCTGTGTCGTCACCGGCGGGCCGGGAACCGGGAAAACCACGATCATCCGGATTCTGTGCCGCCTGTTCGACGAGTCGCAGAAAAAAGTGATGCTTGCCGCTCCCACCGGCCAGGCCGCGAAACGCATGAGCCTCGCTTCCGGAATGGAAGCGCGCACGATCCACCGCATGCTGGAGACCCAGTTCGCCGGGGAAGACGGGGACGACCGGCTGGCCGGCCCGAAGTTCCGGCGCAACCCCTCCAATCCGCTGGATGCCGATGTGCTTGTCGTTGACGAGGTTTCCATGGCGGACGTGCTCCTGCTGAACAGCGTGGTGGCGGCGCTTCGTCCCGGTGCACGCCTGATTCTGGTCGGTGATGCGGACCAGCTGCCCTCGGTCGGGCCCGGCAACGCGCTCCGCGACATCCTGGCTTCCGAAATCATCCCGTCTGTACGCCTTCTCCGGATTTTCCGGCAGGCGGACTCCGGAAGGATCGTTTCGAATGCGCACCGGATCAACCGCGGCGATTATCCGGAGTTCGACCAGCGCGACGACAGCGATTTCCTGTACATTCCAAGGCGGACGCCTGAAGAAATGGCGGACGCGGCGGTGCGCCTGTGTTCGACCATCCTGTCCGGGCGTTATGGCTACGATCCCATGAGGGACATCCAGGTCATCGCCCCGTCCCGAAAGGGGCCGTCCGGCATCCCGGTCCTCAACCGTGCGCTCCAGGCGGCGCTGAATCC
>CAZNGQ010000265.1:0-3140 GCA_964572095.1 uncultured Oscillospiraceae bacterium | reverse complement strand
GTGCGTTAAGATGATGGTGTGTATAGGAATACCGATCGATCACGGCAGAACCGTCTCAAGCTGCAGCCCCATAGGCTGCATTTCTGTTCCGAGAAAAAAGGCTTTCATCTTTGCAGGCGTTTTCGCCGCATCGTAGTTTACCGATACGACCAGAGTCTGCCGGTAGACCGCCACCTCCGCCGGACTGGCGCTGCAGGCCAGAAAACGCCCTTCGGCGTCGTACAGGGCAAAATAGACTGCCCCCTGCGTACCGGGGAGCACGCAGAGCGCCAGCTCCGCAGTCACGGTCCCGGGATCGCTCTCCAAAGCGACCAGATCCAGGACCCGGCCTTCCGCCATGTCTTCGGCCAGATCCAAAGCCGTGTTCAGCTGGATCAGGCCGCTGCCCTGCTGGGAAGGCAAAAGTCCCAGATCCAGGGCCGTCCCGTTCAGGATCTCCCGGATCTGCACATTCGTCAGAGAAGGGGCGGCAGCCCAGATCACTGCCGCCGCGCCGGCTGCATGGGGCGTGGCCATGGACGTGCCGCTCATCACTTTGTACGGATCGTATCCGACCTCGACAGTCCCGGTCAGGGTTTCGGAATCCCGAATCATTTCGCCGGCATTATAAGACACCGACACGGTGGGGACCCATCCTCCCTCAGGCACCGGCGTGACTCCGTCCGCCAACGTAAAGGTCCCGGGAGAATCGGGACTCGCCGATTCATCGTTGATGATCACGGCGGCATCAGTGCCCTGGGCCATCACTTCCGCAACCTTTTGCGCAAACGTGTTATCGCCCCGGTCGATCAGGGCGATCCAGTCTTCACCGGGTTCGACCGCCCTGGCCGCCAGCGCTGCCGTGATGGCGGCGGGACTGGTGGCGTCGCCGCAATATACAACGGGGCCGGAAACAGAGCCCACACCCGTGCCGACCAGATACGCCGAAGACATTTCATAATAGTATGCGTCATCCTCCATGGACACAAGGCTGCCCAGACTGTTGTCCGGATAAGTACTCAGAATAGAGTCTCCCGGCGCCATGAGCTCCAGCTGATCTCCCGTGGAAGAAAAGGAAGCCCGGCCGTCGGCGCTGTCGGTAGCGCCCACGGCGATCACCGAGTCGAACATCGCAGGATACTCCATGTTGGTCCCGGTGCCGGACAGGTTGCCGCTGTTGCCGGCGGCAGCGATCACAAGGTGGCCGGCCGCATAGGCCGCATCGCAGGCATTTTTCAGGGAAGCGCTGTATTCCGTGGTGCCCAGGCTCATGGAAATGATGTGGACATGGTTATCCACAGCCCAGTCGATCCCGGCGATGATGCTGGAAACGCTTCCGCTGCCCGAGTTGTTTAATACTTTCACCGAGTACAGATCCACGCCCGGAGCAGTTCCCACAACGCCGACGCTGTTGACCTGGGCCGCAACAATACCGCCCACGTGGGTCCCGTGGCCGTTTCCATCGGTATCATAAGCCGAACTGTCGATGGTGGAGATCCCGCCCGCAAGAAGCGGCAGATCTTCGTGGGTCCCCTGGATGCCGCTGTCCAGCACGGCCACGCCGATGCCGGCTCCCGAAGTGGTTTCCCAGGATGCAAAGGGATAGCTCTCTGCCTCATAGATCCTCTCTACGCCCCAGGGCACCGTTTGGCTCAAGGAATACACCGGATAGTCCGGTTCCACGAAAGCAACCCCCGGCTCCGCCGCCAAACTTTCCGCTTCTTCCGGAGTCATTTCCACCAGGGCGCCGTTGATCAGGTCGAAAGCAGCCCGGGTCTGTTCCTGCAGGCGGGCTTTGACCTCAGCGGCAGGATCCGCAGCCAAAGAACGCAGGCCCCGGACCGGAGACTGCTCGTAGACGACGATATATGACTGCGCCGCATCCGGCAGGGATGCGGCGTCCACCGGACCGGCACCCGTCCCAAGGAAGAGCGCCAGTCCGGTCAGCAATGCAATTATTCGCTTATGTTTCATGGTGTGCCTGTCTTAAAGTGCCTATAGATCAGCGGGTTCTTCCTTTACCGTCATGGGACCGAAGTCTTCATCCACAATAAATGTATACGGGGATGTGAAAGAATCGTTTCCGGCCTCGACGAAGAAATCGTCAATGTAAATGCCGTAATTAAGCACGGACAGATCTGTCGTCAAGCGCCAGCGCATTTGCAGCCTGTGGCCGGCAGCGCCGGGGATCTCAAAGCCCACGGCAGTCCAGGCTGTGTTGGTGGTGGAGGTCCGGGCCAGGCTGGTCCAGCCGCCCCCATCCAGCTGGTATTCGATATCGCAATAGTCGCACCAGCCCTCCAGGGCCCAGGTCTGCATCCATTGGACATTGACCGGAGTCCCTCCGGGCAGGGCTGCAAGGTCGATCTCCGGGCTGGTCAGGATCCAACCGAGTCCTTCGATAGCATCAACATAATAACTGTCCAGATCCGTTCCCCAGCAGTTGCTGCCGGAAGGCAAAGAAGCCGGCCAGGTCACGGGCGCGCCGTGCTCCCACATGCTGCCGGTGCCGCTGGAAACAAAGCCGCCGTTATCGGCTTCAAAGTCCGTCTCAAACACGATGGCAGGACCGCTCACGACGCTGACGTCCACGGTGCCGGATACGGACTCGTACAGCCAATCGTAATCCGGCGTAAAGGTAATGGCCGCCGTGTAGGTCCCGACGCTGTCAGGCTCATAAGCCGGCGTGTCAAAGCTGAAGGAGCCGTCGATGGGCGATCCGTCCCACTGGGCTGCGCCGCCGGTAAGGGTGGAGCTGCTCAAGGGATCGCCCAGAGTGATGGGGCTGGCCGAAGGAATCGCAGTGATCTCCGGGATCCCTCTGGCTATACTTACGGTCACATGACCTGCGAAGGGCGAATAGGAAGGATCCGCAGGAACGAACAGCACCATGGCATCCAGACTGTCCGGAGAAGGCTGCTCGATCTCCGGGGTGTGATATTCATCCCAGTAAGAGAACGTTCCTTCAATGACAACATCGTCGACCGTCACTTCACCATCCCTGAGAATCGCATCGGCCAGATAATCACCGTAAGTGATCCCGTCGGCTGTCGGCATGGTCACCTCGAGGGTGATCGGCTCATGAGACGAGTCGCTCCACTGCCAGCGCAGGAAGGGCAGACCGCCGTAGAGGAAAACCACAACTGAGAGGACCGGCACGA
>CAZNGQ010000264.1:0-3203 GCA_964572095.1 uncultured Oscillospiraceae bacterium | reverse complement strand
GGGCTGCGGTTCTATGCCGCCTACCCGATGTCCCCGTCGACCGCCATCCTCGAGTACCTGGCGTCCAAAAGCCTGGAAGCCGGCATCGTGGTGGAACAAGCCGAGGACGAGATCGCTGCGGTCAATATGGCCATCGGCGCCTCCTACGCCGGCGTCCGAGCGATGACCGGCACCTCGGGCGGCGGATTCGCCCTGATGGTCGAAGCGGTCGGGCTGTCCGGCATCACCGAGGTTCCGCTGGTCGTGGCGGATATCCAGCGGCCCGGCCCGGCGACCGGGCTGCCCACAAGAACCGAGCAAAGCGACCTGTCCTTCGTGCTGACCTGCGCGCAGGGCGAGTTCCCGCGGGCGGTCCTTTCCGTCCGCCATCATGCGGACGCCTACCGCCAGACCATCCGGGCGTTCGACCTGGCCGACCGGTTCCAGATCCCCGTGATCCTGCTCGGCGACCAGTACCTCGGCGACGCGTCCGCCACGGTGCCGGTCTTCGACCTGCCGGATGTCCGGCTGCCGGCCGAGACGATGCGGGAGACGCTTGCGGACAAGGACGCCGCCGCGGCTGACGGCGGCGCGTACCGTCGCTACCGCGTTACCGACAGTGGGGTGTCGCCCCGCCTGATCCCCGGGAAGAGCGGCCATCTCGTCCTCGTCGACAGCGACGAGCACGACGAGAACGGCTTCATCACCGAATCCGCCGAGGTCCGCAAAACGATGGCGGACAAGCGCATGCGCAAGCTGGACGGCCTGGCGTCCAAGATGGAGGAACCGGACTGGTTCGGCCCGGAGGCGGGCGGCGAACCGGTCGCGCCCGACCTGCTGCTGCTGGGCTGGGGCTCCCTCTGGGGCCCGCTGCGGGAGGCGGTCGCGCTGCTGGGCGTCGCGCTGCCAGGCGTCGCGCTGCCAGGCGTCGCGCTGCCAGGCGCCGCCGGCGACCCGACGGTCGGTGCGCTGGTGTTCGGCGACCTGTACCCGCTGCCGACCGAACGGCTCCTGCGGCTCGCGGCCGGCGCGAAACGCGTCGTCAACGTCGAGCAGAACGCCACCGGCCAGCTCGCGCGCCTGATCCGCGAGACGACCGGCGTGACCTGCGGTGCATCCATCCTCAAGTACGACGGCCGGCAGCTGTCCGGCGACGAGATCGCGGACCGCGTCCGCAGGGAGGTGTTGTCATGACCCCCGAGACGTTTGAAAAGCGCGAGACCGCCTGGTGTCCCGGCTGCGGCAACTTCGTCATCCTGGAGTGCCTGCGGCAGGCGCTCTCGGAGTCCGGCAAGTCCCCGTCCGAAGTCCTGATGGTCGCCGGTATCGGCCAGGCGGCCAAGACCCCGCAATACATCACGGCCAACGGGTTCTGCGGGCTGCACGGGCGGGCGCTGCCCCCGGCGACGGCGGCCAAGATCGCCAACGAGTCGCTGACCGTCGTGCTGGACACCGGCGACGGCGACTCTTACGGCGAGGGCGGGAACCATTTCCTGCATGCGATCCGGCGTAATATCGACCTGGCGCATTTCGTCCACGACAACCAGATCTACGGGCTCACCAAGGGCCAGGCCTCGCCGACGACAGGGCTGGGCCACGTGACCCCCGTCCAGGTGGCCGGCAGCCAGAACGAACCGTTCAACCCGGTTCTGATCGCCCTCGCCGCCGGCGCGGGTTTCGTCGCGCGCGGGTTCACCGGCGAGCGCGAGCTGCTCGTGGACCTCATGAAACAGGCCATCGCCTATCGCGGATACGCGCTGGTGGACATCCTGCAGCCCTGCGTGAGCTTCAACAAGGTCAACACGTTTACGGACTACACCCGCCGGGTCTACCGGCTCGACGACGCGCACGATCGGACCGACCGGATGGCCGCGATCGCCAGGGCGATGGAAAACGGCGACCGTATCCCGCTCGGCGTGCTGTACCAGGTGGAACGGCAGACATTTCACGACCGGAATCCGGTGCTGCGCGAAGGCGGTCCGCTGCTCGACCGGCCGCTCGCGCCGGAGAAAATCGCGGGATTCATGCGGGAGCTGGTGTGAACGGCGCATTGACATGCCATGTAAAATATAAATGTACATTGACGGCATGACCTTCATGACCAAGCGGTGATGCGTATGAATTCGGTTGTAACGATCGCCATGGCCAACAATGCCGCCCTGCTGCTGGTATTGTCCGTCGTCCATGAGCTCATCTCCCTGATACCGTCAAAGTACAAACGGTACTTGCCGTACATCAGCGGGCTCCTGATCTCGGCGATCTGCGTCGTCATCATGCTCATGTCCCACCATCTGCAGGCCGGCATCTTTTTCGATACCCGCTCGATCCTGATCAGTGTCACCGCCTTGACGTTCGGCCCGATCCCCACCGCCGTGGTCGCTGTGGCCGCCGCCCTCGTACGGGTCTCCATCGCCGTCGCAGGCCAGAATTTCACCGGTGTTCCGGCAGGGCTTGCGGTCATCGCGTCCAGTGCGCTGATCGGGCTGGCCTGGCGATACTGGCTGTTTCCCCGGACTCCCCGATGGCGCTGGCTCAACGTCTATGCCATGGGCGTGACGGTCCACATCGTAATGCTGGGCTGCATGCTCCTGCTTCCCGCGTCTGCCGCCCGGGACACCATCCGGACGATCGCCGCTCCCGTGATGGTCATTTATCCGATCGCCACGGTGCTGCTCAGCATGCTGCTGTTGAATCAGCAGAAAAACCAGCGGGTCCAGGAGCGGCTGAAGGAGTCCGAGGAACGTTTCCAACTGCTTTTCAACAAGGCGCCGCTCGGCTATCAGTCCCTGGATGCCGACGGCCGGTTCATCGATGTCAACCAGCAGTGGCTCGACACGCTCGGATATGTCCGTGAGGAAGTCATCGGGAAGTGGTTCGGCAACTTCCTCGCTCCGGCCTACCGGGACGTCTTCCGGCTCAGGTTTCCCGTCTTCAAGGCACAAGGGCACATCCACAGCGAGTTTGAAATGGTGCGCAAGGACGGATGCCCCGTCTTCATAGCGTTCGACGGGACAATCGGATACCGCGCGGACGGCGAATTCCTGCAGACGCACTGCATCCTGACGGATGTCACGGAACGCCGGGTTGCGGAAAACGCCTTGCGTACGAGCGAGGAAAACTACCGGCGACTGTTCGAGACCATGGCCCAGGGCGTCGTCTACCAGGCACCGGACGGTTCGATCGTCGCGGCGAACCCCGCCGCGGAGCGCATCCTCGGGTTGACC
>CAZNGQ010000263.1:0-3204 GCA_964572095.1 uncultured Oscillospiraceae bacterium | reverse complement strand
TCCGACATACCGCCCGGCGAACCGAAGCAAAGGCAGCAGTCCGCGGACCATCCAGGTGCCATGGCCCTCCTGCCGACGGAATTCCCGGACGACCTCGGACGGGTCGACCGGTCGTTCCTCCTGCGGGAAGAAAACGCCGGAGGCTCGGTGTTCGATCACAAGGCGTACGAATTCGCACAGATGGTCGATATAGATCATGCTTCGGCCGGCGCCTACGGCCGGAAACGCGGGACACCAGCGCGCAAGCCGGAGCAGGCGCGGAAAATTGCCGCGGCTGCCGGGCCCGTAAACCACGGGAGACCGGAGTATAGTGACCGTGAAGCCCTCGTCGCCCAGCGCGGCGAGGCCTTGTTCGGCTTCCCACTTGCTCATGCCGTATATGTCCGCCGGGGCGGGTGCCGTCTGCCGGTCGATCGGCCGCATCTTCCCGATGGGATCGTCCGTCCCGTATACGATGGCGCTGCTCATGAATACGAACTGCTTCGGCCCTTCCGCACGGGCCTTGGCCGCGGCTTCCAGCGCCAGGTCCCGGTTGACGCGCCGATACAGCGGCTCCTTGGAGGGATCCGCCGTGACATGCGCGATGCCCGCGACATGGTAGACCGCGTCGTAACCCGCAAACGGCTTATCCTTCCAGGCGGGATCCGTCATGTCGACCGTATCGACCGTATATCGGCCTGGGAACCGCGTGAGCCAGGCGGAAAAAGACATGCCCACATAGCTGCCGGCGCCGGTGACCAGGATACGCAAGGGTTCCCGGTTATTCAACTCCCTGTCAATGCTCAAACGTCAGCCCTCTTTCCGCCAGACGGTATCGTCGATGATCTTCGTGTAACTCTGGATGATCTTGACTACCTTGGCGGATACGTTGACGTCCCTGTAGTCGGGGGGCAGCACGCCGGGCTCGCCGTTGTCCCACATGGCGCGCGACAGTTCCACCGCCTGGACGATATCCTTCTCCTTGATGCCGGCAATGATCACGGAGCCTTTGTCCATGGCTTCCGGACGGTCGTTCGAGGTACGCAGCAAAACGGACGGCACTCCCAGCATGGCGGCTTCCTCCGGGAGTGTGCCGCTGTCGGAAAGTACGCAGAACGCGTTCGTCTGCAGTTTGATATAGTCGAAAAAACCGAACGGGCGCAGCTGCCGGACACGCGGATGGAAAATGAAGCCCAGTTCCTCGATGCGTTTCCAGCTGCGCGGATGGGTCGAATAGACGATGTCGCGGTCGTAATGTTCCGCAATGAAGTTGATGGCGTTCATAAGGGAAAAGAAATGGCGTTCGTCGTCGATATTCTCCTCCCGGTGCGCGGACACGAGGAAGTACTCCCCGGACCGCAGCCCGAGCTGCTGCATGACCGTGCTCATGCCGATCTTGTCGCGATGCTTGCCTAGAACCTCCCGCATCGGGGACCCGATCACGAACACATGTTCTTTCTGCGCGCCCTCGGCAAGCAGGTAAAGCCGGGAGTGTTCCGTGAACGGCAGGTTGATGTCGCTGATGTGGTCGACGATCCTGCGGTTGATCTCCTCCGGCACGTTCTGGTCGAAACAGCGGTTCCCGGCCTCCAGGTGGAAGATCGGAATCTTGAGCCGCTTGGCGGCGATGGTCGACAGGGAGGAATTCGAGTCGCCAAGGATGACCAGCGCGTCCGGTTTTTCCAGCAGCATGACATTGAAGGAACGGGCGATGATATTACCGATCGACTCGCCCAGGTTCACACCGGCCGAGTCCAGATAATGGTCCGGCGCCCGGATCCCGAGTTCGTCGAAAAAGACCTGGTTGAGCGTATAGTCCCAGTTCTGGCCGGTGTGGACGAGAACATGGTCGAAATAGCGGTCGAACGCCTTGATGCAGGCCGATAGCCGGATGATCTCGGGCCGGGTGCCGAGGATGGTCATTACCTTGAGTCGCTGCATGGCGTCCCCCTTGACGTGCTATCCGAATAGGCGGGCGGAACGGCGGTCAATGGCCGGCTTCCGCATATAGCGCCAACGCTTCACGCACCTCGGACAAGCCGCCGACCAGCGCGCGGGTCGCCGCCAGATCCAGACGTTGCGCGTTGTGGGAGTTGTACTCCCACCCGGAACTGACGTTCTCGGAGCCCTCCACAAAATACTTGCCATAGTTGAGGTCGCGATTGTCCGCCGCCACACGATAGAAATCACCCATATCCTGCGCATAGGCGGTCTCCTCGCGGGTCAGCAGCGTCTCATACAGCTTTTCGCCGTGGCGGGTGCCGATCCGCCGGATCTCGTTATCCGCGTTGAACAGGGACCGGACCGCCTCGGCCAGGTCGCCGATCGTCGTCGCGGGGGCCTTGTGTACAAAAATGTCGCCGGAATTCCCGTGCTCGAACGCGAACAGGACCAGTTCGACGGCGTCCTCGAGCGTCATCATGAAACGGGTCATTTCCGGATCGGTGACCGTGATGGGCTTGCCGCCGATGATCTGCTCGATGAACAGCGGGATGACCGATCCGCGGCTGGCCATGACGTTGCCGTAGCGTGTTCCACAGATGACCGTGCCGCCGGGGGAGACGGTGCGGGATTTGGCCACCATCACCTTTTCCATCATCGCCTTGGAGATGCCCATGGCGTTGATCGGATAGACCGCCTTGTCGGTCGACAGGCAGATGACCCGCTTGACACCGGCGGCGATGGCCGCGGTCAGGGTGTTCTCCGTGCCGATCACGTTCGTCCGGACGGCTTCCATGGGAAAGAACTCGCAGGATGGCACCTGCTTCAGCGCGGCGGCATGAAACACGTAGTCGACACCGACCATCGCGTCGGCAATGCTTTGCGGGTTGCGGACGTCGCCGATATAGAACTTGATCTTGTCGTTGGCGTACTGCCGGCGCATGTCGTCCTGCTTTTTCTCGTCACGTGAGAAAATGCGGATCTGCGCGATACCGGTATCGAGAAAGCGGCGCAGGACCGCGTTGCCGAACGAGCCTGTACCGCCGGTGATCAAAAGAGTCTTGCCTGTGAACATGATCGGGCCTCCCAACGTGATTCTGAGTCAAACCAGAGTGATCTGCCGCTATTCTACTTCAAACAACCATCATAATGGACGGGATATCGTCTTGTCGAATTCCGTCTCGATCCGATCCATGATTTTCTCATGTTCATAGTTATCCAGATAGTACCGGAACCCGTTCCTGCCCATAGTTTCGCGTTCGGTCCCGCCCGCCGAGATCATCC
>CAZNGQ010000262.1:0-3214 GCA_964572095.1 uncultured Oscillospiraceae bacterium | reverse complement strand
GAGCAGGTCCGACACCGACGACAGCCGGGCGATCTGGCCGCGGGCCGTCGAAATGCGCGACCGCAGGTCCCGGATGCTGTCGGCGGCTTCCCAGATCTGTTTCTCCCTGGACACGGCATCGATGAACTCCGCGCCCGAAACCCTGCGCCGGGAAGCGAGCCCGCGTTTTTTCTTTTCCGGGGCGATCTGCGAGCACAACGTAACCAGCCCCTCGAGCCGGCCGGCCGCCTCAAGGGCGTTGTCCAGCGCGGAGGCCTCCGGGCTGTCCGTGCCCGGTTCGCCTGCAAACTCCGACGACGCTGCCGGACGGCCAAGTCCGGACACGTCCTCGATGTCGACGGCCCCTACGCCGGCCAGCGCCTGCAGCAGCCGGTCGCGGTCGCGGCGCAGCCCGACAACCGTGATGTGTTCCATGTTAACGATCGGCATGTCGCTTGACGATCCTTTCGGCTACTGCCCGGACGGCCGCGTCGTCTCCGGTCCCGAAGCGCGCTTCCACACGCGCCGCCTCCAGACGGGCCTCCGCCTCGGCATGCGAGCGGATCTCCTGCGCGGTCCGCTCGGCCTCGGCAATGCGGCTGCGCCGGCTGGCGGCGGCGCGGGTCCGCGCGGCGGCAACCGTGGCGTCGGCCTCCTCGCGGGCCTGAGCCAGCAACCGGTCGGCCTCGGAACGGGCGTCGGCGATCAGGGCGTCGGCCTCCCGCTCCGCTTCACGGATCCGGGTCAGGAAGCTGTCGCTTCCGATCGTGCTCATGGTATCGGTCTGGGGCATGTGGCACCTCTCGATGCGATTATTTTCCGGATTGGCTACTTAGATTATCACATTTTTCGATCCATATCAGTATAATCGTTCACCAACGGCGAAGAGTGTAACAAAAAGCGTTGTATGCCATCAAATTTAGCCAAAAAAAGTGAAAACCTATATATGAAACGTCGTCCATTCGCTAAACTAATTGTAACAGGATCTCATGAGCGGATCCTTAAGCAGGAGGATATGGGTATGACAAAGATAACCGTTCTGATCGTTGACGATGACGAGAGCATCTGTATGCTGCTCAAGGCGTTCCTCGAAAGCGAGGGACTCAAGGCCCTTGTCTGCCATGACGGACAGTCCGCGATCGACCTGCTTGAAACCATGCCGATCGACATCATCCTGCTCGATGTCATGATGCCCGAGATGAACGGGTTCGAGACGCTCCGCCGCATCCGTTCCCGGCACAGCGTCCCGGTCATTTTCCTGACGGCCCGCGACATGCTGACCGACAAGGAAAAAGGGTTCGAAGCCGGCGCCGACGACTACATCGTCAAGCCGTTCGATCCCCGCGAAGTCCTGCTCCGCATCCGCGCCCAGCTCCGGGAGACCGGCATGGTCACGTCACGCACCGTCACGGTCGGCGAACTGTCGATCGACATGGACCGGTACCGCGTCTATATCGGGGGCACCCAGATCACGGGGCTCAAGCCCAAGGAGATCCAGCTGCTCCATTTCCTCGCGAAAAACGCCGGTCAGGTGCTGACGCGCGAACAGATCATCAACAACGTCTGGGGCTACTCCACGCTTGTCGACTCCCGGACGATCGACGTCCACATCCTGCGGCTGCGCAAAGCGCTCGGGGAATTCAGCAACTACATCGGCACCGTATTCGGCGTAGGCTACCGGCTTGAGGGCAAAAAATGAAACACATCTCGGTGCGGATCGCGCTGGTGTTCACCGCGATCTGCCTGGGACTCGTCATCACGGCGTCCATCCTGCTGTTCACCACCTACCGTGCCGCGATCGTCGACGACAAGCATGACGACCTGCGGACGGTCTACGCGGAGACAGCGCGTCTTTTGCGTGAGCAGAGGGAAGGTCTACTGGATGAAAAGGGAGTCGCCACCGGCGTCGATTTCATCTCCAGGGTCGGATTGTGCAAGATCTATGTGCTGCGCTACGACCCGGCCCGGATCGATGTCGATCTGCCCGATGACCTCGGCATCCAGACGCTGGACCTCGCCGAGGACCTCGTCCGGATCGCGGAGGGCAAGACCGTGTTCCGCGAGATGGTCTACCGGTACGGCAACGAGTCCCCGTTCGTTTTCTACGGCGGCCCCGCGCCGGCGGAAACCGGAGCCGCTGCCGTCCTGATCTACACGTCCGCCGGCCAGATGTACACCGACGTCACGGACGCGGCCTACCTGCTGTCCCTCGCGGCGATCTGCCTGATCATCGTCACCGCGGTCGTGATCTTTTTCTCGGCGGACCGGCTGGTCCGGCCGCTGCGGCAGATGACCGAGCGGGCCCACCTGCTGGCACAGGGTGAGGCGATCGACGACATCCGGGCCACATCCCGCGACGAAATCGGCGAATTGACCCGCGCGTTCAACTACATGAAAACGAAGGTCCTCGAAAACGAGAACACCCGGCAGGAATTCCTCGCCTCGATGTCCCACGACATCCGTACGCCGCTCACCCACATCCGCACCTCCGCGCTGGGACTCAAGGAGGGGTGGATTCCGGCGGACATGCGTGAACGGGCGATGGACATCATCGCCGACGAGTCCGAGCGGCTGATCGGCATGACGAACAACCTGCTGGAGGCGGCGCGCCTGCAGTCCGGTTCCGCCGAGCTGCGATTGTCCGTCGTCGACCTGTACGGGATACTGCGCGAAGCGGCGCAGGCCTCGCCCCATCCGGACCAGGTACAGATTGACTGCGACCCGGGCCTGCGGGCGAACATCGACGAAAGCCTGTTCCGCCGCATCCTGTCCAACCTGCTCGACAACGCATTCCGCTACGGCCGACCCCCGGTCGTCATCCAGGCGGATAAAGCGGACGGCGTATGCCGGATCATGGTCCGGGACCATGGCGACGGACTGCCGGAATCCGAACTGGACCGGATCTTCGAACGGTTCTACCGATACGAAAAGCATGCGGAAAAGCAGGGCGGCAGCGGCATCGGGCTGTTCTCCGCCCGACGCGCCATGCAGCTGCACGGCGGAGCGATCACCGTTCGCAATGCCGACGGCGGAGGCCTGGCATTCACGCTCACCTGGCCGGACACCCTGAGTGGAATACAACAGGATTGACTGGAAGTCATGAAAGTAATGAAACAAAGTGTTAAGCGAAAATGTCAGAATATGTTTACGCTTGTGAGATGTGTTGTTCATACAACAGGAATATCCTGACACGGTAAGGATGGTCGACCATGAAAAGCATTGTTCGTCTCGTCGT
>CAZNGQ010000261.1:0-3229 GCA_964572095.1 uncultured Oscillospiraceae bacterium | reverse complement strand
CAATTGAAGTAGACAACGGCATCCATTGTTAATAATGAACACTGGCATGTAACTCATTAACATGATATGATGAGCTAAATCATGTTGCCCATGGGGGATTCTATGCCGGAAAACCGCCGTCGTGAGATCAATGCCTATCTCCAGTCCCGCGGTGTGGTTACGATCGCCGAGCTTGCCGCGCATTTCCCCGGCGTGTCGGGGATGACGATCCGGCGCGACCTCGAAAAGCTGGAAAGCGAGGGCGAGCTGGTCCGCATCCGCGGCGGGGCCCGATCGCTGGCCAATCTGTCCCTGATCCGGGAAGCCGCCTATACCCAGCGTTCCGCGGAGAATTACGACGCGAAGAGCGTCATCGCGGACAAGGCCGCCCGACTGGTCTCGCCCGGCCTTTCCCTGTACATCGACGCCGGCACCACCTGTATGGCGTTCGCCAAGCGGCTGGACACGGAAAACCTGTTTGTCCTGACCCCGGCACCCAACGTGGCGATCGAGCTGGCGCGCAATCCGCAGATTACGGTCATGATGACCGGCGGTCAGCTGAACCGGGACACCTTCACACTGACGGGATTCAACGCGGTCGAGTACGTGAAGACCCTGAACATCCAGATCGCGTTCATGGGCGCCAGCGCCTTCTCACTCCGCGACGGATTCACATGCGGGTATTTCCAGGAAGCCGAGCTAAAGAAACTGATCATCCGGAAAGCGCAGAAAGTCGTCGTCCTGATGGACTCGAGCAAATTCGGCCAATGCCTCCCCTACACATTTGCCAGGGTGTCCTCGGTCGACGCGCTGGTAACGGATGCGAAGCTGGACACCGAGTACAGCAGCGCTTTCAACAAAGCCCGGGTGGAACTCATATGAGTGATCCTCACGATCTCGCGCTGATGCTGGTCCGTTCCAAGGTCCACGACCCCTGGGTCAACCTGGCGGTCGAGGAGCGCCTGATGGACGTTTCCGGCCGCCGCGGGGACCGTCCTGTCGCCATCCTGTATCTGTGGCAGAACGACCGGACGGTCGTGATCGGCAGGCACCAGAACGCCTGGGCCGAGTGCCGAGCGGCCCTCCTCGAGCAGGAGGGCGGCCGGCTCGCCCGCCGCGGCAGCGGGGGCGGAGCGGTCTACCACGACCTCGGCAACCTCAACTTCTCGGTCGTCCTCCCCCGCGCCCTGCACGACCCGGCACGTTCCTCCCGCATGATTCTCGAAGCGGTCCGTTCCATGGGAGTGGATGCCGAGCTGTCCGGCCGGAACGACATCACCGCCGGCGGCCGCAAGTTCTCCGGCAATGCGTTCCAGCTGACCGAGACCGCCGGGCTTCACCACGGGACGCTGCTGATCTCGACCGATTTCGAACGGGTCTCCCGCTACTTGTCCGTCCCCAAGGCCAAATTGGACGCCAAGGGTGTGGCTTCCGTCCGTTCCCGGATCACCAACCTGGGAGAGATCGAGCCCAAAGTCACGCTCGAACGGGCTTGCGACGCCCTGACTCATTCGTTTGGAAAGAACTATGGCGACGGAACCATGCAGGAGACGGAATTCGATTCCTTTGTCGACGAGGAGTGCCTGCAGATCCAGGAACGCCACGCGTCCTGGTCATGGCGCTACGGACGTACGCTTCCCTTCCAGGCAAGCATGGAGCAGCGCTTTGACTGGGGCTCCCTGCGGCTGGAATTCCAGCTCGAAAACGGTCGGGTCAAGGACCAGATCCTGTATTCCGATGTGCTGGATCCGGACTTCCCGGCCTGTCTGGCCGGACGGTTTATCGGGTGCCGGTTCGATCCCGCGGATCTGGAAAGGGCGTTGGACGCGATCCGTTTCGATACCCCGGATTCCGAGTCCCCCTACGGAGTGTCCCGGGTTGCGATGATCCGCGACATCCGGCATATGATCACGGACCAGATGTACTGACGATCGTCAGGAGATCACGTGTGAAAAAAGATACGTTTACCTTGATCGAAAACTATATGCTTAGCTGTTGTGTGGATTCGGCGCATGACCAGGAGCATGTCTACCGTGTGCTGTATACCGCTGTCGACATAGCGCGCTCAGAGCCCCACGTCGATCATGACGTCTTGATCTGTGCCTGCCTGCTGCATGATATTGGCCGGCAGGAACAGTTCGAAAACCCGGAATGGAGTCATGCGCAGGTTGGAGCCGACAAGGCGTTCCGTTTCCTTCTAGGTCATCAGTTTGCCGAGGCGTTCGCGGAGAGAGTCCGCGCATGCATTCAAACGCACCGTTTTCGACAAAACAACCCGCCTCAGGGCATCGAAGCGAGAATTCTGTTTGACGCAGACAAAATCGACGTGTCCGGCGCAATCGGCATCGCCCGTACCTTGGTCTATAAAGGGCAGGTCTCGGAACCGCTGTACTCGCTCCTGCCAAACGGCCGCGTATCTGACGGCAGCAACGACAAGCTGCATTCCTTTTTCCAGGAGTATAAATACAAACTGGAAAACCTGTATTCCCGTTTTTATACCAAGCGGGGCGAAGAAATCGCAAAACAGCGGCAGGCTGCCGCTGTCTCGTTTTACGAAAGCATGCTTCAGGAGGTACGCGCGTCCTACGAAAGCGGGGCGGAAAACCTCCGTGCCTATATCGACTAGCCTGTGATCGGCTGACGACGGCAGTGGTGCTTACCGGACCGCCTTTCCCTCTTCGCTTCCGGTTCGGGCACTGATCGCGCGGAACCGGACGTACGCCTCTTCCCAGGCTGCGCGTTTTTCCTGCGCCGGCAGGTATTCGATGCAGTCGAACGATCGGCGGATGGCCGCTCGCGCCGCCTCGATTGACGGCAGCGCCCCGGATGCGACCAGCTGCACGGCGATGTTGCCCAGCGCAGTGGCTTCGATCGGCCCCGCGATCACCTTGAGATTCGTCGCGTCCGCGGTGAACTGCGACAGCAGCCCGTCCTTGACGCCGCCGCCAACCACGCGCAGGCACTCGAACCGGTGCCCGGCCAGGTCTTCCGTCTCTTCCTCGACCATCCGGTATTTCAGCGCCAGGCTTTCATAAATGCACCGGGTGACCTCGCCGACCGTCCGGGGCACGGGTTCGCCGGACGCCAGGCACGCGGCGCGGATGCGCCCGGGCATGTCTCCCATCGACGCGAAGGAGGGCTCGTCCGGGTCGACCAGCGACCGGAACGGCTCACATTGGAGCGCTTCCCTTTCCATGTCCCCGTAGGACAAGGTCTGCCCCTCCCGCATCCATTGTCGCCGGGTCTCCTG
>CAZNGQ010000260.1:0-3264 GCA_964572095.1 uncultured Oscillospiraceae bacterium | reverse complement strand
CTGCCGCGTCGTGCTGGAAACCAAGACCGGCGAGGCGCTGGCACGCACGGTCGCGTGGATCCGGGACTGGGAGCAAAAGCAGGGATAACCGGGAGGCGGATTTACACCCCGCCCTCTCTCACGATCGCTTTTTCATAGGTTTCCATCAACGAGCGGGTGACCCCGTTATCCGGCATTGGCATGCCGGTTCCGTCGATCTCCGAGATCGGCATGATGCCGACGACACTGTTTGTGATGAACACCTCGTCCGCCGACCGCAACTCATCGAGGGAGTACCGTCCGGCCAGGACGGGCACGTTCTCCATCACCCACTGTCGCAGGATGCCCTCAAGCAGCCCACACCCGGGCTCCGGCGTATGGATGGCGCCATCCTTGACGAAAAACAGGTTGGCTGACGCGGTCTCGGCCAGTTCGCCGCGTTCGTTGAGGAACAGGGCGTCGTCGAAACCGGAGGCGACCGCCTTCTCGCGGGCCAGCAGGCTTTCCAGGTAGTTGAGCGTCTTATAACCGGCATACGGGTTGAACGTCGCCCTGCGCGAAGCCGCCAATGTCAGCCGGAACCCCCGCGCGTATTCTTCCGGACGGTATGGGAACGGCCGCGTGATCAGCAACTCGTTTTTCCGGGTCAGGAGGATCTTGAGTACGCAGTCGCGGATCCGGTACCGCTCGACCAGCGCGGCGATCCCGTCGGGGTCCGCCTGCCGCGGGAGCCCCAGTTTTTCCATGGCCTGGTTGAGCCGTTCGCAGTGCCGCCCGAGGAACAGCGGCCGTCCGGTGACCCGCAGGGTTTCGAACGCCCCCCGGCCGAACTGCAGCCCGTCGTCCAGTGCGATATCGTCCCCGTTGCTCGGGAGTCCGTTACGGAGGATCATTTCACACCACCCTTTCGAGGAATCGCGCCTTGTCGCAGGTTTCGTCGTATTCCGCCTGCGCGTCGGAATCCCAGGTGATCCCGCCTCCAGTCGAGTACCAGATCCTGCCGCGTTGTCGGACCAGCGTGCGGATGAGTATGTTGAAATCCGCTTCCCCGCCCGGCGCCAGCCAACCGAGACTGCCGGTATACAGGCCGCGCCGGGTCTCTTCCAGCTCCGAGATGATTTCCATGGATCGCTTCTTTGGCGCGCCGGTGATGGAGCCGCCGGGGAACAGCGCGGCCAGCGCGTGCACCGCATCGCACCCGGGCGCAAGGCGCCCTTCGACCGTCGCGTCCAGGTGGAACACCGACGCGTAGGCTTCCAGCCGAAACAAGTCGCGCACGGCCACGGAGTCGGGCGTACAGACCCGGCTGAGGTCGTTGCGCTCCAGGTCGACGATCATCAGGAGCTCTGCGTGATCCTTGACGCTGTCCTCAAGTTCCCGGCGGAGAAGCGCGTCTTCCTCCGGCGTCCGGCCGCGAGGACGGGTCCCCTTGATCGGACCGGTCTCGGCCAGCCTGCCGCGGATGCGGAGGAAACGCTCCATGGAAGCCGACAGGACCGCGAACGGCGGGATTCCGGGCAGGCCCGCGATGCCGTCCGCTTCGAAAAAGGCGCCGTACGGGACCGGGCTGAGCGCGCGCAGCCGCAGGTAGCTGTCCCAGACCGGGCGTGTGGCGTCGGTGGCGATGCGCCGGGACAGGTTGACAATGTACGCGTCGCCGGCGCCGATATAGTCGCGGATGCGCTCGACGACGGGGAGGTACCCGTCGTGTGAGAAGTTGGAATCCAGCCGGATGTGTTCCGGCGCCGGTTCGGCGAGCAGACTCTGTTTGGATGGAGGGGTTTCGGACGGATCCTGCGGGGCGGCAAGCAGCACGCGCAGATCCGCCAGACTCTCTCCGGCCGGCCGGAAATGGCCGCCGGCTGCCAGCCAGGTCTGTCCCGTCCTGTGGTTGTGGACGACCAGCTCGTCGAATGCGAAAAACAGCGTATCGGGCAGTTCCGGATCCTCTCCGGACGCGGGGGGCACGGGAACCTCCATCAGCGGGAGGGAAAGGTCGTAGGAAAGATAACCGAACAAGTGGTCTGGACCGGGCAGGGGGGAGCTCAGCGTATCCGGACCCGACGGGAGCGCGGCGCGCAGCATCGCCCAGACGTCCGGACCCACCGGCGTGCCGTCCACGCGGCAGATCCCGTCCCGGCAGGAAAACGTCCGCCAAGGGCGACGGCCGATGACGGAAAGCGGCGGATCGGCGGATTCTCCATCCGGCCGGTGATTGTCCAGGAAAACAAACCCGCCGCCGGCATCCCGCCTCATTCGGCTGGCGATGACGACAGGAGAAAGGGATGTGTTGAAAGCCTCCGAACATTGGATCATACGGGCGTCCCTCCGCCGCATCGACGGGTGAAGTTGGAGAGAAGTGCCAGTCCCGCCTCGGTGAGATGCGCTTCCGGATGAAACTGCACACTTTCGACCGGCAGGCTCCGGTGACGGAGGCCCATGACCAGGCCGTCGTTGGTCCAAGCGGACACTTCCAGGCAGGCGGGCAGACTTTGGCGGTCGACGACCAGCGAATGGTACCGGGTCACCCGCAACGGGTCGGGCAGGCCGGCGAACAGCCCCCGCCCGTCGTGACGGATATCGGACAACATGCCGTGCATCGGCCGGGGAGCCCGTGTGACCGACGCCCCGAACGCCGTCGCGACGACCTGATGCCCCAGGCAGACGCCCAGGATGGGCAGCCGTCCCGTAAAACGGCGGACGATCCGGCCGGCGTTGACCGCGTCTTCCGGCCGGCGCGGGCCAGGGGACAGCACAATTCCGCCGTAGCGGTCCGGATCCAGCGCGTCGGGATCGATACGGTCGTGCTCCACAACCTCGGTCTCCTGACCAAGCAGTGTCAGGTAGCGGACGAGGCTGTAGGTGAAGGAATCGTAGTGGTCGACGACAAGCAGCAGCGGCGTGCCCTCCCCAGTGTGGATTCCTCTCCAGTATGCGGTCTGGCAAGCCGGTTTGGCTACACCAAAGCCGCGTGTTGCCCTTCACGAAAAAGGACGGCCGCGCTTTGTCACGCAGCCGTCCCTTCGGATCGGGATGGAATGGTATGCCGGTTTTAGCCGACGATGACGGAGTTGACGATCGACTCGAGGTATTCCTGGCGGCCGGAGTCCACCGCGACGTCGCCCATCTTGATCGCGTACTCGGACAGGGCCTTCATATCGGCCTTGCCGTCGATGATGTCCTTGCCGATGCCCTTGGTCCAGGACTCATAGCGCTTGGTAACGAATTCGTCCAGGCGGCCGTCCTCGATCAGGCGCTGCGCGACGCGCAGGCCGAGCGCGAAGG
>CAZNGQ010000259.1:0-3270 GCA_964572095.1 uncultured Oscillospiraceae bacterium | reverse complement strand
AAATACAAAAAGACCGCACCTGTGCCTTCGCACAGGGACGGTCTGGATCAGCCCGCGGTTCCACCCTGATTGCGCGACATACTCGTCGCGCCACTCATCCGGCGTGTTTCGCAGTCGCCGGCCTGCCGGATCCGATCAGGGGGTGGTCTTCGCGTAAATCCCTCGACCGTGCTCCCAGCCTTTGGCACGGATTCTCTGCAGGAGGGTGGTTTCCGGTACTCTTCCCCGTCGTTTCGGATTTGTCCCTCAGTTTACGCCGTTGGCGTCTTTTGTCAACCGGTAGAGGTAATGGAGCATGTCGCCGGCATAATACCGGGTGGTGAACTCCTTGACTTTACCCATACCGACCCGCTTCGCCACTCGTTGCGACGCGTAGTTGTCCGCCTTGATGATGGCATGGACCACATCGCTGCCGAGGATGTTGAATGCGTAAT
The DNA here is from genome assembly GCA_964572095.1 of uncultured Oscillospiraceae bacterium. Classification (GTDB taxonomy): domain Bacteria; phylum Bacillota; class Clostridia; order Saccharofermentanales; family UBA5734; genus JAAYKS01. The sequence goes on along the minus strand of CAZNGQ010000259.1, from coordinate 2,836 downwards.
CCCGGCAGCCGGTCGCGGCTTCCGTCGCGTATCCGCGATGCCAGTGCGCCTTTTTGAACAGATAGCCGATCTCCAGGACCGCTTCCCCTTCGCACTCCTGCATGGTCAGGCCTGCCTGGCCGACCATCTCGCCGGTTTCCTTGAGGACGACCGCCCACAAGCCGAACCCGAGTTCCTCGTAGCGGCGGTACTGCTTGTCCATCCATCGCTGGACATCCGCGTCACTGAAATCGTGTTCATACGCGTACATGACATCCGGATCCTGCAGGATGGCCCGCATGTCGGGCAGGTCGTCCTGCGTGAGTTTGCGAAGGGTCAGGCGCTCGGTCTCGAGAATCATGTGTCGCCTCCTTGTTATGCGGTCTGTCGGCAGAACAAAAACGAATTTCATTTTAGCTGTCGCTTTCCCGCCTGTCAAAGCCGGCTACATATAAAACAGTCCCGCTCCGAAACGATCGGAGCGGGACTGCCGTTTATTGGTGGAACGCGGGCCTGGAGCGGTCTTGTCAGCTGCCGAACATCGCCAGCAGGAATCCGGCCGCAACCGCCGAGCCGATGACTCCGGCGACGTTCGGGCCCATGGCGTGCATCAGCAGGTAGTTGCCCGGGTTGGCCCGCTGCCCCTCCACCTGGGAGACGCGAGCGGCCATCGGGACGGCGGAAACGCCGGCGGATCCGATCAGCGGGTTGACCTTGCCGCGGGTCACGAAATACATCAGCTTGCCGAACAGCATGCCGCCGATCGTGCTGAACACGAAGGCGAACAACCCGAGCAGGATGATCTTGATCGTCTGAAGCTGCAGGAAGCGCTCGGCGTTCGCCGTTGCCCCGACTGTCACCCCGAGGAAGATCGTCACGATGTTGATTAGCTCGTTCTGCGCGGTAGAGGAGATGCGCTCGACCACTCCGGACTCGCGGAACAGGTTTCCGAGCATCAGCATGCCGATCAGCGGAGCGACCGAGGGAAGCAGCAGGACCGACACGATCGTGACCACGATCGGGAAGATGATCTTTTCGGTCTTGGAGACCGGCCGCAGCTGAGCCATGACGGTCGATCGTTCTTTCCGGGTCGTGAGCAGCCGCATGATCGGTGGCTGGATCAACGGAATCAAGGCCATATAGGAGTACGCCGCGATGGCGATCGGACCCAGGAGTTCCGGAGCGAGACGGGTCGTCAGGTAAATGGCGGTCGGTCCGTCCGCGCCGCCGATGATCCCGATGGAGGCCGCCTGCTGCAGGTCGAAGCCCAGCATGCGCGCGACCGTGAACGCGATGTAGATTCCCAGCTGTGCGGCGGCGCCCAGAAGGAGACTCGACGGCCGGGCGATCAGGGGACCGAAATCGGTCATCGCACCGATCCCGAGGAAGATCAGCGAGGGATAGATCCCGAGCTTGACCCCCTGGTACAGGTAGTAGAGCAGGCCGCCCGGCGCCCCGTTCACGGGACCGTCCATCAGGCCGGCCACCGGGAGGTTCGCCAGGAGCACGCCGAACGCGATCGGAAGCAGCAGCAGGGGCTCGAACTTCTTGACGACCGCGAGGTAGACCAGCACGCAGGCCACGCCGATCATGATCGCCTGCTGGACCGTCAGCGCAGAGAAGCCGGAGTCCATCCAGATTTTTTCCAGTGTTTCCAAAAACATCCCGGTTCCCCCTTATTGAATGATTAGCATGGGGTCGCCGGTCTGGACGGCGGCGCCTTTGGCCACCAGTACCTGCACGACGGTTCCGCTTCGGGTCGCCACGATCTCGTTCTCCATCTTCATGGCCTCCAGCACGACCACGACTTCGCCGGCCGCTACCGGATCGCCGGGCTTCTTGAAAACGCCGATGATGGTGCCCGGCATCGGGGACTCGATCGCGTCGCCTCCTGCCTGGGCGGGAGCCGGAGCGGCGGGTGCGGCCGCCAGGACCGGAACCGGTGCGGCGGGTATCGCGGAAACGGCGGTGACGGCGACTGCGTCGGCGACGGAAAGCACCCGAGCCTCGCCCTCTTCGACTTCCACTTCGTAATTCTTGTTGTTGAGGGTTACAACGTACTTCATGCGGTTTCTCCTTCGTCCAGGGCCCGGATGGATTTGAAATAGAGCCGTGCGGGATCGATACCGGTCTCGTCGAGGATGATCGCCATGACCATCGCCGCGGTTTTCTCGTCAACGCCGGTCAACCGGACCATCCCGGGATCCGCGATGTGGGCGGCCGTGGCGGCTGCAGTCGCCACGGCGGGCTTCACCGGCGGGGCCGGGAGGTCCCGAGCGACAGGTTTTCCCTTGCGCCCCAGAAGCCGGTTCGCCACAAAAGTCTGCAGATTGATCAGCACGATCAGGAGCACCAGAACCAGAAAGACGACGCCCATGCCGAAGACGGATGTGGCAAGGCTGTTCAGAATATCCATGCGCACCTCCCCCTATTGGACTTTGCGAATGCTGTAGGACGCACGGTTGCTCCGCTTCTCGGTACGCGCCGCAAAGAACTTCTCGGCGATCTGCGGGAACAAGAGGTAGTCCAGCACATCTTCGTCGCTCTCCGCCACGCCTTCCAGCGCGGCCTTGGCCTTGTCGAACTCGGGAGACAGGGTGTCCGCGAAGCGTCCGGTAATCGGCCTGTCATCGCCCATCACCTGACGGACCAGGTCCTCGTTCAGTTCGCCGGGAGCTTTGCCGTACTCTCCGCGCAGGTAGGCTTTGACCTCTTTGGAGATGTTCTTGTATCGCTCGCCCGCAAGCACGTTGCTGGCGGCCTGGACGCCGACGATCTGGCTGGTCGGCGTGACAAGCGGAGGATACCCGAGATCCGCCCGGACCCGCGGGGTCTCCTGCAGCACTTCGTCCAGGCG
>CAZNGQ010000258.1:0-3297 GCA_964572095.1 uncultured Oscillospiraceae bacterium | reverse complement strand
CGAATCCGCGCCGGGACGTATGGACGTCGTTTTCAACTTCCAGCCGGCGGAGCCGGCGCGCTTCCGCGTCGACCTGCTTCTTCCGGCGGACTGTTCCAACGCCTTTGTTACACTCAACGCCCAGCGCCTGATCGGCTGGTTCTCGGACGACATCCCGGATAACCCGGGCTTCGAGATCCCGCCCGCCTGCGACGACGGTTCGGAGACGGTCTCGACCCTCTGCCCCGGACGGTTCCAGTCGCTCAATTTCCTGTGGATGCAAGGGGACGAGCTGGTTTTCCACCTGTTCTTCTAAATCCATGCCGGGATCGGGACGGATCAAACCGGTCGACGGACACCGGCCGCCGCATGGAAACCCGCCAGGGCCCCCGTGGAAAACGCGGCCTGCAGGTTGTAGCCGCCGGTGTCTCCATCGATGTCGATGACCTCCCCCGCTGCGAACAATCCCGGCAGCGCCTTGATCCCCATGCTCCTCGGATCGATTTCATCGAGCGCGATTCCCCCGGCCGTGACCATCGCCTCGCCATAGGAAGCCGACTTGGCGACCGTGAGCGGAAGCGCCTTGATCCGGTCCGCGATGGTGCGCCGCTCGGACCGGGGTAGGGTGCCGGCAGTCGCCGCGGGATCCGTCCCGCCCGAGCGGATGACCGCCTGCAGCAACGAGGCGGGCAGGATGCCTTCCAGCGCGTTCGCGGTTCCACGCCGGGGACTCGAGGCCAGCCGATCCGCGATCCGGCGCTCCAGCTGATCGCGGTTGGTATGGGGCAGCAGGTCCAGGAGGATCCGGTAGGAGGCGCCGGCCGGCCAGGGTTTGGGCAGGTCGCGCGACAGCCGCAGGACGGCAGGACCGGATACGCCATGGTGGGTGAACAGCAGCGGACCCTCCGCCCGCCCGGCCGGTGTTTCGTTCCCGTCCGGACCGCGCAGTACGAGCGACGCCCGAACCGGATCCACGGACACGCCGGCAAGCCCGGCGATCCAGGATTCGGCGCACGTCATCGGAGCCAGGGCCGGACGGGTCGGGACGACGGCGATTCCCAATCTCTGTGCCAGGCGCAGGCCGTCGCCGGCGCTTCCGGTCGCGGGGTAGGACAGCCCCCCCGTCGTCAGCACAACCGCGGCCGCTTCATGTCCAGCCGGGTTCCGATCGGTCGGCAGCCGGAAACGCCGCCCGCCCGGCTCCCCGGAAACGGGGACGATTCCCGTGACCCGTTCGCCGAACCGGAAGGCGACGCCAACTGCGCGGCAGGCCGCCATCAGCGCATTACGGACGTCGGCCGCCTGACCGGACGCCGGAAACAGCTTGCCGTCCGCCTCGCTGGCCAGCGGCACTCCGTGGTTTTCGAAAAAGGCGATGGTGTCGGTGTTGGAGAACCTCCGGAAGGCGGGATACAAGAATCGCCCGTTTCCGAAATAGGCCGGGATGAATTCCGCGATGTCCCTGGCGTTCGTCACGTTGCAGCGGCCGCTACCGGTCAGCAGGAGTTTGCGCCCGGCCTCGGGATTGCGCTCCAGCAGCAGCACGGACGCCCCCTCCGCGGCGGCGGACAACGCGGCCATCAGGCCGGCGGGCCCGGCGCCGATGACCGCGACGTCGCAGGATACCGGTTGTTCCGTCATTGCCCCAGTGCGTCGAGGTGTCGGCCGATGTGCCGTTCCAGCACCCGGGCATACTCGGCGTCGTTCGCGTACAGGCAGGAGAAGAACCGGTCCCGGAACCTATCCGAGCCCTGTGCCGTGCGGGCCTGCAGGATCAGGCCGTACGTGATGTGGAGCGCCTGCCGCGAATCCGCGCGGTCGAGATAACCCGGCAGCCCGTCGTCCGGCAGGTCGGACAACAGCGGGATGGTCGCGTTCGATGTGCCGATGTGATAGTACTTTTTCGCTTCTTCCACATGGTCCAGCGCAAACGCGTGGATCTCCCGGTACAGCGCGGGATCCCGGACGGCGACGACCCGCAGGGCTTCCAGCCAGCTGGTGCCCGCGGTTTTCACGTGGACGCGGCCGTGCGTCTGCCGCCCGACCGCGGGGAAAATGGAGAACTTGTCGCTGCCGGAATGTACACTGATCTTGTATCCGAGCAGATCCGCGATCCGGGCGTGAAGCTCGAATTCCTCCGCGAAGCGGACGGGATCGCCGATGTAGTCGATCCCCTTCTGGAATTCCCCGCAGAACCGGGGCGCCAGGCTGATGACGCCGACGCCGCCGTCCAGCAGCTCCCGGGCTACGACATAGTGGGCCGCGGGATCCGTAGGCGTGGCGGTCTCGTCGATGGACATCTCGAAATCGATCGGCCGGCCCGCGGTCGCGATCCACTCGCGGTAAATGCGGATCGTGTAGTCGATGGCGGCATGGTATGTCAGCGCGATGCGGACGAGTCTGTCCCTGCCGACCACCGGCCCGCCGCCGACCGGAACCGCGCGGTCCAGGTATTTTTCCTCGTAGTGCCGGCGCAGGTCGGCGGGCATCGAATCGTATTTCGCCGCCGCTTCCGTGTCGCCAAGGTCCGATACGGTGTTGTCGATGTGTTCCGAGCAATCCAGCGTGATCATCGTATAGCCGCAGTCCAGCGCGTACCGGATCTCCTCCGGCTTCTTCAGGTGATCGCCGTCCGCTCCGTACCCGTCTTCATACCGCTCTTCGAAAACGGCGAACGCCGCCGCCGCCAGGACTTCTTCATACGTACGCCCGGTCAGGTTCAGTTCGCGCATCGACTGCTGCGCGAGGACCGGAAACACGCCGCGTCCGCGCAGGGCGTGGATATGTCCGCGGGATGCCGCGCCGAGACGGTCGCCGAGACCCATTGTGAACGGATACCCCTGGTGCGGGCGCGGAGCGGTATACGGAAACCGCTGCATCAGGGCGCGCGCGTTCGCGACGGACAACGGGCCGCTAAAAACGCTGCGGCCGCCCTGGTCCTCCGTCGTTCCTTCCAGCCCCGCAACGGGCTCTCCCCGGGTGCCGACAACGATCAGGCGCCGCTCCTCCGGGAACCGGACGATGGCATATCGGTGGTTCTCATAGACCTGGGTTTCGATTCGTCCGTCCTCGATCGCCTTCACGGCCTGCTGCAGATCCTGTCCCATACATTCCTCCCTGTCCGGCTCGTTCGGCCGATCTGGATCCAGTATATCAGTCAGCCGGAATCCGCGGCACGGCTTGCCCGGTATCGGAATTCGTCTCGTCACGCAAAAAAGCGCAAAAACTTGCCTGAAACGATTGAAACGGATCGTTATGCACGTTCTGATCGGATATAATTCTACCCATAGTGTCTTTCGGGCTTCATCCGCATTTCCA
>CAZNGQ010000257.1:0-3394 GCA_964572095.1 uncultured Oscillospiraceae bacterium | reverse complement strand
CGGAGCCTGGCTGGGGTGATCCCTTCCCGTCACTCGGGTTTCGGGTAGGTGTACGCCAGCATCCACAGCACGCCGAACTTGTCCTTGAAACTGCCCATGTAGTCCCCCCAGGGCTGGTCCGCCATCGGCATGTCGGCAATCACGCCCGCCGAAAGCTTTTCAAACAGCCGGTCGGCCTCCTCCCGGGTGTCGGCCTGGATGAACAGGCTGACATTGTCTCCGTTGTCCAGCTTCTGTCCCATGGACTCGAGCGCGTCGGTCGCCATCAGGAGATCGTCCCGCCCGATCGGCAGGCTGATGTGCATGATTTTGTCTTCCGCGTCCTTGGGGATCGGGAAGCCCTCCATCGGCATGTCCTTGAAACGGACCAGGTCCTTGAAGTCACCGCCGAACGCATCCCGGTAGAACCGGAAGGCTTCCTCGGCGTTGCCCGGAAAATTGAGATAAGTATGTAATTTCACCATATCGGTTCCTCTTTTCTTTTACATGCGGCCTGACCGCATGTGTGTTCAGGCCCAGACCAGCTGCCAGGTCACGCCCCACCGGTCGGTCACCCAGGCCACTTTACGCAGGTTCATGACCGGTTCGGGACCCATCATGACGCTGCCGCCCTCGGAAAGGCCCGCAAACAGCGCGTCGAACTCCGCTTCGTCGTCACAGTCGATGTAGAGCGAGGTCGCCCAGCTGAACGGCGTCGCGAATGTGGGAGCCATGTCCATAAACTGGACTCCATGCCCCTTGATTTTCATCTGTCCGTTCAGGACTTTTCCGGGGATCATGCCGAATTCTTCCGACCCCGTCTCGTCATCGATCCGGGTCAAGCTGACCATTTCCGAATCGGTGAACACCTTGAGGTAGTGGTTCATTGCTTCCTCGGCCTGTCCGGAAAAAGTCAGGAATGGCGCGAACTTGAAATTGATGTCAAGCATATCGAGTCACCTCGTTTTCATTCTGATTGCCCTGTTACAGGTAAGCTGAGCATGATACGGGCCGGTTTGGTTTTCCGTACCTGCCGATACTCAATTCGGTTAAGCGATAAGTTGTGCGGCAGCGCCGGCGTTGTGTCCCGCTATACCTCTTCCAATTGCAGGAACGTCTTGGAGAACGACTTCTCCCCATACCCCTCGAACGCGACGGTGACCGTGTCCTCGTCCTCCGCCACGACCACACCGACGCCGTATTTCCCATGCCGGACCCTTCGGGTTGGCCGATCTTCCGGTGCCGGCGGTTCCGCCGCAGCCGCCGATGCGACCTCCGGCTCACCGCCTGCCGCGATCCGCTCCCGCACCTCCCACCGCAGCGACCGCATATCCACCGCAGCCGGCGCGCCGCCCTCGCCCGCTCCCCCGCCGTCCTCCCGGCTCGTCAGCCGGGCCGGGATCATCGCCAGGTACCCGCTCGGCTCCGGGAGTACCCGCGCGTCCTCCGGACTCGTGCAGTACGAAATCTCCAGGCTGTCCTTCGCCCGCGTTATGCCGACGAAAAACAGCCGCTTCTCTTCGGCTTCCTCCTCCGGGGTCTTGCACGATCCCAGCGGGATCAGCCCCTGGTTCGCCCCGATGATGAACACCTGCCGGAACTCCAGCCCCTTGCAGGCGTGCAGCGTCATCAGCTGTACCGCGTCCCGGTCCGTATGGGCGTCTTCGTTCACGACGTCGATGCCGTGCAGCGCGACCGCGTTGAGGAACGATGCCGTGCCCTCGACCAGCGGCAGGCCCTTGTTTTTCAAGTAAGCGTCCAGTTTTTCCAACAGTCCGTCCACCAGCTCCCGGTTCGCCGCATACCCCGACGAGGTCGGCTGCAGCCGGCTGTCCAGGTCCAGGTACCCGTACACGCCGTCCGCGTCCATCCGGCCGCTCCCCCACGCCGCGAATCCCCGGATGCGCTCCATCAGCTCCGACCGCGGCTCCCCCGGCCTGCCCTCCGCCAGCGCCCGCGCCGCCCGCGGCGTCAGCCCGTCCCCGAAGGACGGGTCCCGCAGCACCGCCACGAGGCTTCCCGAGTCGTTCCGGTTGGTCGCCGCCCGGAGCAGCCGCATCGTCCACAGCAGCACCGGGACATCCTTGAGCGTCCTTCGCATCGACACCTCGTACGGGATGCCCGCCTGCGTGAACACATTCCCCAGGACCACCGTCTGCCGCTGCAGCCGGTACAGGACCGCGATCTCCCGGTATCCGACGCCCTCCGCGCGCAGCCGGGCGATCCGTCCCGCCAGGTACTCCGCCTCGTTGAACGGGTCGTAGTGCCGGCGCACCGCGATGCGGCTCCCGGTGTCACGGATGCCGACCAACGCGGAGCGGTCGTTCAAAAAGCACTTCGCCGCGGACAGGATCGTCGCGGTCGAGCGGTAGTTGACCGGCAGCGAGATCTCCCGAGCCCGGTTCGTTCGCACAAAATCCTTGAAAATGTCCTGCCGGCTTCCCCGCCATGAGTAAATGATCTGGTTCGGGTCGCCGACCGCGAACAGCCTGGTGTCGGGCGTGCGCAAGGCCTCGATGAACGCCGTGAGTTTCTCGTCGCTATCCTGGAACTCATCCACCAGTATCCACCGCGGCGCGAACAGCCGAGGCTCAGCCAACCGTGACACGTTCGCGATCAGGTCGTCGAAATCCATCTGGTTCATCACGAGCTTGCGCGTGCGTACCAGGTTCCACAGCCGTTCGATGTCGTCCGGCTTTTTCATGTTTCCGTACAGCGGTTTACCGGCCCGGTAAGCCTCCAGCCGGCCGGACAGGCTGTTCACGTACTTGATATCGAGGGCGTGTTCGCTCATCAGGCCCGACGCCATCTCCAGCAGTTCGTCCGGGTCGATGATCGTGAATCCCGGGGTGTACCCGAGGGTCTGGACGGGCAGCACGGTCTGCAACAGCCGCAGCGCGACGCCGTGGAACGTCCCGAAAAACGGCATGTCCGCATCGGACAGCGCCGGGTCGGCCGCGCGCATCCGCTCCCGGATCTCGTTCGCGGCCTTGTTGGTAAAAGTCAGGACCACCATCTCGCGCAGCGGGACGTTTTTCACGGAGTACAGATACAGAACCTTGGAAATCAGCACCGTGGTCTTGCCGCTGCCGACGCTCGCATTGACCAGCGTCGCCGGGCTGTCGTCGAGCACGGCTTCCCGCTGTTGCGGGTTCAGGCGCTGCAGCATGTCCTCCATCGGATCCACAGCGGTCACTGCCCCTCGAGGTCCCGGAGCCGCCGCTCGATTTTCGCGTTTTTCGCGTTATCCGACGCACCGGAACCGGCCTCCCCGGCCGCGGCCTCGCAGTCGATCCGGAACGCCTTGGGAACCGACACATACCGCTCGACCACGTTCCGGAGCATCGTCATGTTACTCGGTTCCAGGATCCAGCTTTTGTTGAAAACGTTGTCCAGCAGCAACACCAGCGCCTTG
>CAZNGQ010000256.1:0-3419 GCA_964572095.1 uncultured Oscillospiraceae bacterium | reverse complement strand
GTACCAGTATGCATCATCCTGCGGGCGGACTCAAATCCCGGTCGGCGATGCCGGCCCCCCGCAACGCCTCTTCCACCCATGTGGCCGCGTGCAGGCGGACGTCCGGCGCATCGGGGTATCCCATCCGGGCGGCCGCGTCCCGGGAAGCATCACGGAACACCGTCATCGTCGCGCGGAGCGCACGGGCGATATCGTCTACGTTGCAACGCGCGAACGTCTCGCGGAACGCGTTGTATGCCGGCTCCCCCGCCCACTCGCGGAGGAACCGGCCGGCATGCCAGGTATCGTAGTCCCATCCGTGCGTGGCTCTGGCCTGCCACTCGAGCATGGTCAGCAGCAGCTGTTTCAAGTAGCAGTCGACGCACTGGACCGCCGGCCAGAGTTCGTCCCGGCACAGCTTTTTTGTCGCCCAGATCGTATGGAACCAGAAATTATGGACGAGGTTGTCGAACTCCGCCGCTGTCGGGCAGGTTCCCGGCGTTCCGTCCGGCAGTACGGGCGGGAGCCATTCCGCAACGCCGATCTTGTCGAGCAGGACAAGGGTCCCGCGCTGCAGGAGGTCGCGGCCGTCCTTGTCGCGGATCAGCGCGCGGCATTCATCAGCGTTGACCAGGACGATGTCGACGTCCCATCCGCCTTCGAACACCACCCGGCACTCCGCCGCGCCGTTCACCGTTCTTTCGGTGAACCGCATCCAGACACTCCCCAGCTGACCGAGCCATCGGGTGTCCGGGTTGAATTCCTCCATACGGGAGACCACCAGAACCAGGTCCAGATCGGAGAATCCGTCCGGCGGATTCTTTTGCCGTGCCCGCGAACCGATGATGACAATGGCCCGTACGGACTCGTTCTGACTGCCCCAGGCGGTCAGCTTCTCGATCAGGGAATCGTAAAAATCCATGTCGTCCCCCTTCCGGTCAAAACGCGTCGTTCCAGTCCTGTATGAAACCGGCGATGTCCGGGTACCGTTCCGACCGGTCGGGCGAAGTCGCCCGCGCCGCCACGGCATAGGCGGCTGCGGGGCCCTCCCACAGGGCCTGGCTGCGGTCGCTGTTGCTGCCGAACGTCTCGAACGCCAGCGCGCCCATCGCGAACACATTGGTGGTTCCGTCGATGGCCGCGCCCAGGGTGGACTCTTCCGGCGACCGAAACCGCGAGGATCCCCACATGCGTCCCATCGTGTTGATGACCGGGGCCCTCCGGTAAAAGTCAATGTCACAGACCGTCGTTCGGCCCGTTTCGAAATCGTACAGGACACTGCCGTCGTAGAAATCGATGGCGACGTAACCCCTGGCGTTGACCTGCTCGTGGAACGCGAACACCGCCGCCAGCGCCGCGCGTTTTTCCGCCAGGCCCAACTTCCTGAACCGGACCGCCGGCGACTGCGGATGGGCGTACTTGGGAAACCGGTCGAAATCCCAGTGCGCATGCAGGCATTCCCCCTCCACCCAGTCGAACACCGCGGCATAGCCCGGGCCAACCGCGCCATGGTCGGTCAGGCGGATGAGCGTCGGGTGCCGCAGGTCCTCATAGACCGGGACGGCGGCCTGCAGCCGCTCCACCGCGTCCCGCGCCACGCCGTGGTAATGAACCGTCCGGGCGCCAGCGTACTTGACGAACCGGCGCTTTCCTGTGGCGTCCACCATGCCGAAGCTGATGTTGCCGGAATCGTTGGAATCGAACACACGGAAAACGGTCCCGTATGCCTGCAGAAACGAAAAATCGTGGGGTTCCCGGAGTCGGACGGGCAGCCCGTCCAGCAATTGGATTCTGTCGTTCATTGGTATCCTTTCAGGCAGCATGCGCTTTCCGCAAAAACTTCACCGCTTTTGCCGCCACGGCCGGCCGGGTGTTGCCGGTCTGCGAAGACACAAACGACAGGATGGCTTCCCGGTTCCCGGACTCTTTCCAATACCGGGCAAAGCAGTCGATCACCTGGCCGACCGTGATGTTGCGGCACTCGGGTGATGGCTCGTTCCGGTACAGATAGACGTGGTCCGCGACCGCGAGCAGGCGCCTTGTGATATCCGGCTCGAGGTCCGGCCGACTCAGGGCGATCTTCCACGCGTTCCGGATGACGTTGCACGCGGAGACCATGGAGCCGGTGTCGAGCAAGGCGAAGTAACGGTCATGGATCGCATCGAATCTGCGGTCGGTGTCGGCCGGGACAAGATTCGCGATCGTGATGGACGCCCCCCACAGGATGAAGCGGTTGGGGCTGTCCAGCAGGGCGGCGATCGACTCAAAGCAGGGATAGAGCAGATCCGGCCGGCTCTCGCCGACCCGCCGGATAACCTTCTCCGCATGGAGTTTCGCCGCTCCCCGATCCGTCCGCATGAGTCCGCACAACCAGTCCAGATCCTCGGGATGTCTCTCGACATCTCGGGCCAACTGTCCGACGTCTTCTTTTCCGGCAAGCCGGTCCATCAGGTCCCGCATGGAATCACCTCCCGCATGCCCGTGCGCCCCATTGGTTGGCCCAGGACTCCGAATAGAGTCTGTAGTAGGACACTCCGCGTGTCCGGCGGTACTTGGCAAAGGCCGGCAGCGCATACCAGAGCACCGACGGCAAGGCGATCACGAACCAGTACAAGGGACCAAGCAGCAGCACCTGGAGCGTATGGCCGTACTCGTGGATGGTATTGGCGCGCGTCCAGTTCTCCGGGGTGTCCCGCTCCTTTTTCACCGCGATGAAAAGGAATATGCCCAGCGACAGTCCGCCGGGCAGCCGGCTGGGCGCATACGTGATCCGGGCGAGATGGAACCGCTCCTGCCTGCAGCCCATAACGGCGAACCACAGATAAGCCAGCGCGCCGAAGAGATTGACCGGCAGTCCCCAGGTGAACTGCAGCAGGTAGAAAAAAACCCGAAACCAAACATGCTTCACGGTCCGGCCTGCCTCAATCGTTATGGCCCACCGGCGCCGCATAAACGACAAACTCATCCGCGTCGTCGCACGACGGCTGGCTGTCCAGTCCAATCAGCCCATCCATCAGCGCCTGGTCATATGCGCCGATCGCACAGGTGCCGCATCCGATCGCTTCGCAGGCAAGGTACAGGTTCTGGCAGACGTGCCCGGCATCGACCAGCATGTATTTGTGCGCGCTCGTCCCGTAACGCCACTCGCTGCGGTACGGGACAGCGGTCCAGATGAAGACGACCGGAGCCGCGCCGATGAAAGTCTGGCCACAGCAGGCCTCCGTGATGCGGTCCGCGGCTGCCTCCACCGGCCTGAGGAACTCGAGCTTGTGCTCCAGCGAAAGGTAGTGGTACAGACCCGGCAGGAGCCCTTCGACCCGCTGGATCAGCAGGTAGGTTTCGAGCGGGTGGCGGGATCCCGCGGACGGGACCGTGCGGCGGGTCGCCCGGTTCTGGCTGCCCGTCACGCTCCGCACGCCCTGCGTCGCCCACAGCAGGAA
>CAZNGQ010000255.1:2027-3446 GCA_964572095.1 uncultured Oscillospiraceae bacterium | reverse complement strand
TCCATCCTTCTTGGCGGATATGCCGATATGGATTTTCTTGATTTTTTCTGGATGACGGGAAAGCCGGGCATGTTCTGGATCGTCCAGTTCGGATTGATCGCGGCTACAACCGTACTCTATTTTTCTTTCAGGCATCTGAAGCAGACTGTTCCAAGCGTGGATATAACAGAAATTGACAATTATGTTCCGTCTTTTCTACTCCTCATCCTGGTCGTTCTCTTGATCACGGCATCATTCATACCAGACAAGCCGGCAGCCACGAATGGATTGATCTGCATGGGATTGATGGTTGTCGGCTTACTCTACGATGTGATCCGAAACAGGAAAGCAGCCACACTAAAAAAATCCCTGTTGGAAATGGATTTCTTCACGTTGCTGCTTCTTGCTTCCTTGTTCGTGGTGATCGGCGGCATCAAGGAAGCCGGAGTCATCGATGTGATTGCCGAACTGTTTCTCCGTATCGGCGGCAGTTCCATATTCCTGATGTATACGCTCCTGCTCTGGGCTTCCGTTCTGTTATCCGCCTTTATCGACAATATACCCTACGTCGCGACCATGCTGCCGGTTGTATCGAGCATTGCCGTCCATATGGGCATTGAACCGTATATCCTCTACTTTGGCCTGCTCGCCGGCGCAACGCTCGGGGGCAACCTGACCCCGATCGGCGCATCGGCGAATATCATGGGCATCGGCATCTTGCGAAAACAAGGATACGAAGTCAAAAACGCTTCGTTCATGAAAATCAGCATACCCTATACCCTGGCCGCCGTAACCGCCGCTTACATACTTGTGTGGCTTATCTGGGGCGGAAGCATGTGATGCCGTCGCATTTCGATGGCGGGAGGAACCGGGCATGGCAAAACGCGTGATTATCTGCATCGGCCGCGAGTACGGCAGCGGTGGCGGAGTCGTCGGCGAAAGGACGGCGCAAAAACTGGGTATAGCATGCTATGACAAAAACCTGATTCAAAAGACCGCCTTGGAACACAGCCTGCCTGCGGAAGCGATCGCCGGGGCGGACGAGAAGCCCGTCAGGTGGTCGACATTGGGGTTTCCAAGGGGAATCCGAAATCCATATAAAACGGATTACAATACAATGTATTACATAATAAACGACAAAATTTACAATATGGAAAGCGACACCATCAAGTCGATCGCCGAAAAAGGATCCTGTGTCATTATTGGTCGGGTTGCCGCAGAAATCCTAAAAGACGATCCGGATATGATCTCCGTCTTCATCCATGCCCGAAAGGAAGACCGCATCCGGCGCATCATGACATTGGATCAGGTCGACGAGAGAAAGGCGGCCCGGTCCATCCGTGAGACCGACAGGAATCGCAGAATCTACCACAACACCTACTCAAAACGGCCGTGGGGCAAGTGTTCTACCTATGACATATCGATATCCACCTCCAGACT
>CAZNGQ010000255.1:0-1927 GCA_964572095.1 uncultured Oscillospiraceae bacterium | reverse complement strand
CTCTTGTTCAATCCCGACCAGTTCCGCGCGGACGCGCTCGCGCACCTGGGATGCGAAGGCGCGGTCACCCCCAACCTGGACCGCACCGTTGAAACCGACGGCGTTTCGTTCTCTCAGGCGTTCTGCCAGAATCCGGTCTGCACACCCTCCCGCTGTTCGTTCCTGACCGGATGGTACCCGCATGTGCACGGCCATCGGACGATGCACCACATGCTTCACCCGGACGAACCGATGCTGCTTCGGATTCTCCGCGAGAACGGGTACTTTGTGTGGTGGGGCGGCAAGAACGACGTGATCCCCGGCCAGTTCGGACACGAGGCCTTCTGCGACGTCTACAACCGGCCCAGGCGCGCAATCACCGGCTACAACCTCCACGGGCACACCGCCTGGCGCGGACATCCGGACGGGGACAACTACTACTCGTTCCTGGCAGGCAAAGTCGCACCACGCGACGGGGCGACGGAGTATGTGGACGACGACTGGGCGCAGGTGCTGGATGCGATCGATTTTATCCGGTCCTACGACGGGGACAAACCACTCTTTGTCTACCTTCCCATCCTGTATCCGCATCCCCCGTACGGTGTCGAAGAGCCTTATTACAGCATGATCGACCGCTCCCGCGTCAAGCCGCCGGTCAAACCGTATGAGAACTGGGACGACAAACCGGCTCTGCTGCGGGGATTGTGGGAGACCCAGCGGATGCAGGGGTGGAGCGAGGACCGCCTCGTCGACCTCAAGGCGACGTATCTCGGGATGTGCGCGCGCGTCGACGCCCAGTACGGGATGTTGCTTGACGCTCTCCGGGAAACCGGCCGGTACGACGATACGGCGGTGTTCTTTTTCAGCGATCACGGGGATTTCACCGGGGACTATGGGTTGGTCGAGAAGACCCAGAACACCTTTCAGGATTGCCTGACCCGCGTCCCGTTCATCGTGAAACCCCCGAAAACCAGTGCGGCAGGTCATGGTGTATCCGACGCGCTGGTCGAACTGGTCGATTTCTCGGCCACGGTGGCCGAGATGGCGGATTTCGACCTGGGATACACCTCGTTCGGGAAGTCCCTGGTCCCGATCCTCGCCGGACGGGAGACCGGGCATCGGGACGCGGTTTTCTGCGAGGGGGGCCGCATGAAGGACGAGTGGCAGTGCTCGGAGTACCAGTCCATCCAGTTGGCCGGCCCCACCGGACTTTACATGCCGCGGGTCGCCCTGCAGCAGCGGAACGGCCCGGAGCACACCAAGGCCGTTATGGTCCGGACGCAGGAGTGGAAGTACGTCTATCGTGTTTATGAAAAGCACGAGTTGTACGATCTGGCGAACGATCCGGACGAGACCGTCAACCGGATCGACGATCCCGCGGCCGCCGCGGAACTGGCATCGCTCAAGGAACGGATGCTGCGTTATTTTGTCGAAACGGCGGATGTCGTCCCACGCAAGGAAGACGAGCGGAATTTCAGGACATGATGTCGAGTTGACGGGGATTCGTCAGCCGTCTGATTGAGAAAAAGCGAGAAAATGCGGACAATAAGTCGAAAAGCGCCCCAATGGATGATAAAATGGGGCTCCCGACCACCGCCATGAGAGAAAAGGAGTCTGTATGAAGATTCAGTTCACAGAAACGGTCCTGCGTGACGCGAACCAGTCTCTGGTTGCGACGAGAATGCCCGAGAGCGACTTCGAAAACATCCTGGATGTCATCGACCAGGCTGGGTACCATTCGATCGAGTGCTGGGGCGGAGCGACCTTCGACTCCTGCCTCCGCTTCCTGGACGAGGATCCGTGGGAGAGGCTGCGCAAGATCAAGGCGCGTGTGAAAAACACCCGCCTGCAGATGCTGCTTCGCGGGCAGAACATCCTGGGATACCGCCATTATTCCGACGACGTCGTCCGCAAGTTCGTCAGCCATTCGATCCGGAACGGCATCGAC
>CAZNGQ010000254.1:1749-3447 GCA_964572095.1 uncultured Oscillospiraceae bacterium | reverse complement strand
TCCCGGCGAAAGCCCTTTTCATTGGACAGCGGGGATCCGGGTTCATAGATGCCGCCGTACACCTGCCGGTGGAAATGCTCGATGAAATGCCCGTAAATCCGGGCGTCGCCGATACCGGTCACCCGATCGGGCGCAATCCGGATCGTACAGGGCCTGTTTTTACTCATAACGTGTCTCCTTCGACGATGGAATGCGCCAGGATGGTCTCCGGGTCGGCCGGCCGCCCGTCGATTTGCGCGCACAGGTTCCGGATGACCTGGCGTCCCATCGTCTCCACATGGTATTCGACGGTGGTCAGCGCCGGTTGGATGCACCGCAGCAGATCGATGTTGTCAAAGCCCATGACGCCGACGTCGCGCGGGACGCTCCGGCCGGTCTCCCGCAGGTGCTGCAGGACGGCCAGCGCGTAGGCGTCGCTGACACACAGCAGCGCCGTCCGGCGGGAAAAATCGATGTGCCGGAACGTGGCGGCGTAGTCCTTGCCCTCCACAACGACCGGCTCCTGCCGCAGCCCGGCGGCGGCCAGCCCCTCCTCGTACCCCTGCCTGCGCCGGAACATCGTATAGGCGTTCAGCTCACGCGCCGCCTGGTCCTGCAGTCGGGGCGCCACCAGCACGACCTGCCCGTACCCCTTGGACGCGGCATGGAGGACCGCGTCGTACATGGCTTTGCGGTCATCGATCCCCACATGCGGAAAATCGGGGCCGAGCCGGTTGAAGATCGTGACGACCGGGATGCCGAGGCCGCGCACAAAGCCGGCGTACCCCTCGCCCCGGCCGACGGGGAACAGCCCGATGCCGTCCACCTTGCGCTCGGCGAGGTACCGCAGCCCGTCCATTTCATGATGCAGGTCCTTGTGGGTCAGGATCAGGGTGATGAAGTAGCCCTGCTCTTTCGCTTCCGCCTCGATGGCGTCGATCAGCTTGGTGAAGCAGTTGTTCGTCAGGTCGAAGCAGACGATCCCGATGGTCCGCGTCCGGCCGGTCGCCAGGCTCTGCGCGACCCGGTTCGGGGTGTAGGACAGCTCCCGCGCGACCGCGAGGATGCGGGCCTTGGTCGCCTCCCGGATTCCGGGCCGGCCGTTGAGCGCCCGGTCCACCGTGCCCTCGGACACGCCGCACCGCAGCGCGATTTCCTTGATCGTCGTCATGCCGCCCGGGATCTCCTTTCAACCGCAGATCAAGCGGATTTCTCCGCGTTTTGGGCTCCGTGTGCGCCCACGATATGGTAATGCTACCATACAACGCCTGGCTGTCGCAAGGCAACGTACAAAAAGAAAGCGCCGGTTACGGGCGCTTTCTGCTGGACTTGACTTCTTTCGTCGGGTTCTCCGCTCCCCTTGTGATCGGTCTACACCCTGCCGACGTAGCAGAGCGTCACGATCGGGACCTGGATGATCCCGTCTTTCTGGTTCCGGTCAAACAGCTCGTGCAGCTCCTGGACAAACGCGTCATATCCGGGTTCTTCCGGCCGCGGGGTGTAGGAAGACGCGATGTTGGCGCCCAGATAGGCCGGCCAGTCCCGTGTGTAGTCGTTTCGGAACGTCTGGCAGACATACGCCCCGTTGCGATAGAACTTCTTGTACTGCGTGAGTCCCTCGGTGACGCCGGCCTCGATCCCGATGTACCGGGGGCACAGCCTGCGGCACAGTTCGTCATGGCCGCGGACGAGGTCGTTGTCGGTCTCGCGGTGGTTCCA
>CAZNGQ010000254.1:0-1649 GCA_964572095.1 uncultured Oscillospiraceae bacterium | reverse complement strand
CCGACGCCGTCGGGGACCCGCATGCTCCCGTTTTTCAGCAGGAGCGGCGTCGTAAAGAAGTCCCTGGTCTCCGGGTAGCCGGACTTCATCTCCTGATACGGGAGCATGTTCGGGGTGAACGACGCGAACAGCAGGACATAGGCGTACTGGATGTCGCCCGAAATGTGCATCGTCAGCGGGATGCCGGCGAGCTCCGCCATGCGGGCGACCCGGGTCGTCCGGATGAACCCGCCGTTGTACTGGATGTCGGGCTGCAGCACCTGCGCGGCGTCGTTCTCGATCAGCCACCGGAACCGGCGCAGGCTGGTCTCCTGCTCGCCGAACGCCAGCGGGATGGCGAGCGCGTCCGCGACCTCCTTGGTCTCCCATAAATGGTCGAACGGACAGGGTTCCTCGTAAAAATAAGCGTTGGCCTCCTCGAGCATCCGCCCGTACCGGATTCCGGTTTTTGGGGAAAAGGACCCGTTCCCGTCCGCGAGGATGATCATGTCGTCCCCGAAAAACCGCCGCGCCTTGAAAATGAGCTCTTCGCTGCGGCCCTCGATGGAGTCCGCGTCCCGGCTCATACGGCCGCCGATCTTGAACTTGACCGCGCGGGCGCCGACCTCGTCGACGCGCTTCGCCAGGATCTCGATCTCTTCGTCCGGGGTGGTGTCGCGGTTGCCGCTGGCGCAGTAGTAGTCGACGGAGTCGCGGCAGCGGGGGCCGAACAAATCCGCCATCGGCCTGCCCGCGGCCTTGCCGAGCAGGTCGATGACGCTCGCCTCGACCCAGGCGACGCAGCACCAGTAGGCCAGGCCCTGGATCTTGTAGTTGAGGTCCTGGACATAGATGCGCTCCAGGGTGTCCTCGAGGTCGCGCGCGTCGGTCCCGACGAGGTACGGCGCGATCTTCTGCGACAGGATCGGATGGAAATACCGCCAGTTGCCGCCGGCGATCGCGATGCCCTCGATCCCGCCGGCCGCGCGGGTGATGACGTAGGTGAACGGCTCGCGCCGGACCATGCGGATAGACTCGATGGTCAGCGGCCCGGGGATGCCGGACGTCAGCAGGACACGGGCGTCCTGCGCGGCCTCGAGCTGCTCGCCGGTGACCGGTCTGCGGGCGGGAAAGTCGGAGTGGATGCGGTACATGCGGTTCCCTCCCTTATACCCTGCCGAGCAGGCAAAGCGTCACGTTGGCGATCTGCACGGCGCCGCCCCGCTGATGCCGCTCGAACAGCACGCGCAGGTCCGCGATGAACGGAGCGTACGCGCGGTCGTCCCTGCGCGGGGCGTACGAGGACGACAGCGACCGCCCGAGGAAAGCGGGCCAGTCCCAGGTGAAGTCGTTGCGGAAGGTATGGGTGAGATAGGCGCCGTCGCGAAAAAACAAAGGGTACTCGGCCATCGACTCCGTGACGCCGCGCTCCAGACCGGTGAAGTCCGGGCAGTGTTCCCGGCAGACGTCGACCAGTCCCCTGGCCAGGGCGTCCGACGTCTCGCGGACATTCCAGACGATGGCGACGGGCGCGTCGTTGCGGACGATGCGGCGGCATTCCGCGCGGAATTTCGGCTTGTCGAACCAGTGGAACGCCTGCGCGGCGGTGACCAGATCCGCGCATCGGTCCGGCAGCCCGGTGGCCTCGGCGGCGCCGTCGCGGGACGAGT
>CAZNGQ010000253.1:0-3484 GCA_964572095.1 uncultured Oscillospiraceae bacterium | reverse complement strand
GATTTCTTGTACTTCATGTTGCACAGAACCTGATGAGCAGCCTTGTCCGAATAACCTTTCACAGCTTTTTTCAAGTAAATCAAAAAGGCCGTATAGTTCATGTCTTCCATCTTGTAATAGTTCTGAAGGACTTCCAAAACCTCAATCAGGGCAATTCTCTCTTGATTCAGTTCCATATTGATTCGTCGGATAGACAAGTTTCCAATCCTTCTTGTTTCTTCATTAAGAATCGTGGAATACACTTCGGTGGTCGCGGAAATCTGGGTGGTCAAGCCCAGTTTGTTGAATAGCCGATATCCAATGACGACTCCCTTGAAACTCTCGGTATAGTGTCTGATCATTTTTTCTTCACTGATCGAAACGGGTCCGAAGCGACTGCTTTTTGGCCGGGTATATATGCCCTTTGACAATCGGGTCAATTCGCCGCTCTTGACCAGACGTTCCAGCGCTTTATAGTAGGTGAGTTCTGGAATGCTGGACAGCTTATCCAGATACAACTCCCTGGAGATGATCATCTCATTTGGATTGACCTTGGCTATTTGCTGTTTGACTCGCTGTGCACAACTATTCACCCGAACTCTCCTTCCTCCGTCGTATATACCAACTCTAGACCAAGCAGCGAATTATGTCAAGTAAAAACTAATTTTACTTGACATAATCCTATATGGATACTGCGAGAATCACCTGCAGAATTCTCAACCAGTTTTGATTTTGGTCGTTCTTCCATTCAATCCGGACCCCTTGTGATATGATTGGTAAAAAGCAGTTCCCATAAGGAAGCCCATGAGCAAACGACAGGACAGGCGGGAAAAGCTCTTGCAGATCGCGGTCGGCATGTACGGCCGCGACGGCTCGTTCACGGCGCGCGACCTCACGGCTGCGGCCGGCATGAACATCGCCTCCCTCAACTACTATTTCGGGTCCAAGGAGAACCTGGTCCTGGAGATCGAGCAGCGCCTGCTCCAACTGTTTACCCAGGAGATCACCGACATCGGCTCGACGGCCGGACGGACGCCGGAAGACCGGCTGTGCGCGCTTCTGCTGTCGGTCGCCGAGCGTCTGCTCGCGAACCCCGGCATGACCCGGCACTTTGTCGACACGATGATTTCCGGCGATGAAAAAGTCTATGACATGCTCGAGCAGGCCGTCGGCCGCAAGAGCCCGATTTTCGCCGTCCTGACGGAGATCCTGCGCGAGATCGGGCTGGAGGACGAGGACGAGATGTACCGCCGCATGATCATCGGGGTCTGCTCGCTGGCACCGGTCTTCGTCATGGGGCTCAACTTCGCCGGCTCCTCGCAGCTGCTGTCCCAGGACTCGTTCGTCGCCTCGCACATCGCCACCCTGACCCACATGCTGCTGGCGCCCGCGCCGACGGCTTGAATCAATCCCTATCAACAAAGGAGAACCCCCATGAGCCAGAACCTTGAACGCGTTACAGGCCCCTTCCCCCGGACCAGTATCGGGGGGCTGTCGGTTTCCCGCATGATCATGGGAACCAACAACATCATGGGC
Source organism: uncultured Oscillospiraceae bacterium (assembly GCA_964572095.1). Classification (GTDB taxonomy): domain Bacteria; phylum Bacillota; class Clostridia; order Saccharofermentanales; family UBA5734; genus JAAYKS01. Next base: position 1,969 of record CAZNGQ010000253.1, on the reverse strand, counting down.
GGCTCCCACCGCACCGCCGCGCGCGACAACCACATCAAGGAAATCAACAACCACCGCGACGCGGTCTGTGAAATCGTGGAGACCTATCTGGCCGCCGGCGTGGACACGATCGTCGGGTGTCTGGTGAAAAGCGAATGGGCGATGCAGGGCATCCGCCAGGCCGAGCAGAAGACCGGCAAAAAGGTCAACGTCATCGAGCTGGGCGTTTTCGACACCTCCGATACGACCGCCGCGCGGGCGGAAGCCGCAGAGTTCATGAAGCTGTGCGCCGATTCCGGCATCGACATCGTCCTGCCCCTCCACTACATCGTGGAGAAGCTGGTCGACAAGGGGAACGAAAAGATCCACCGGATCGAGGACTATCTGTACATGATCCGTGAGAACGGCATGATCCCGGGCCTGTCCGCCCATATGCCGGAAATCATCCAGTACGCGGACAAGAACGGCTACGACGTCGAGACCTATATCCAGATCTACAACGCGTCCGGTTTCCTCATGCAGATCGAGGTCGAGACCGTCCAGAAAATCATCTGGGAAGCCAAAAAACCGGTCCTCACCATCAAGCCGATGGCAGCCGGCCACTTGAACCCGTTTGTCGGACTGACGTTCGTCTGGAACACCATCCGCCCGCAGGACATGGTCGCAGTCGGCTGCATGACGCCGGGCGAGGCGGAGGAAGTCGTCGAGTATTCCCTCGCCGCGATCGAGCGCCGCCGCCCGAACGTCGAGGGGCGTCTGCACCAGTACAAGAAATAACCGGAAAAACTCAGCCCAGCAGGTCGTACAGGAACTGGCGCGCGTACAGGATCGGCGTGTCTTCAAAACGCATGTGCACGATGCGGTCGCTGGTTCCGCGCAGGATCGCCTGCGCCAGCGTCTGCCGGCGATCGCGCTCGGTGCGGGTCTCGAGGATCGCGATCCGCGCCATCGTGACGACCTCGGGATTCACCGGCCACGGCACGACGGCGTCAAGAGAAGCCGCGGGGATCGCGGGAGCGGTCGGCTCGGCAGGGGATTCGGGCTCCTGTTCCGCCATCTCGTCCCGAGGCTCATCGACCTCGACTTCCATCTCGGCGAACGCGTCGTCGGAGGTAGGAGGTTCTTCGTCCCGTGATTCCACAGGTAAAACCGCTTCCGGCTCGACCGGTTCGTTCTTCATCTCTTCCGCCCGCCGGATCGCCTCCTCGCGCGCGGCGCGCAGGCGCATGTACAGGTCGTAGGACTCGGAGAACACCTTGCGGGGATACAGCAGCATGACATCCGGTTCTTCCTTGCGGTCGACCAGGACGAACTTGCTGAAATGGATGAACATCAGTCCCGCTTCTTCCACGATGTTGATGTTGTCGATGTACTGGTACAGGCCGGCAAGGATGCGGGTCTTCTGGCGACGGTCTTTCAGACCTTCGCGCATGCGGTCCAGATGCAGCCACTGATCGAAACGCATGCGGTGCGCGTCGTCCAGCCGGTCCCACAGCGGACTGGTCGGATGGGGACGGCCGAAGCGCGGGACGACATCCCGCAGCCGGTCGCCGTCGTAATCGGGCGGATCCAGCTGCATCAGGTAGGAGCCCAGCGGCGGCGCGAAGAATCCGGCCAGTCGGGACTCTTCCTCCGGCGTGCCCAGCGGGCGGCGCAGGACGTTCGTCAGGCGCTCGAACGCGGCGGCTTCCCGTTTGAACCCGTTCTTGTCGCATTCGGCAAAATAAAGGGCGAGCACCTCGATAGCCAGGCCAGCCTCCGGCGGGATTTCGCAATCCGCGAAAAACGCGTCGATCGGCATCTGCGCGATCTTGAGGCTCTGGTAGACGCGCTCGGGCAGCGACAGACCGGACGTGCGATCCTCGGGTTTGAAAAATTCCAAAAACCGCAGCCGGTCCCCCGTCCGGAAGGACGGACGCCCGACGGCGCCGGAGAACAATAGTGACAGCAGCGCCTCGTCCTCGCACCGTTCCTGCAGCAGCTGCCAGAC
>CAZNGQ010000252.1:0-3512 GCA_964572095.1 uncultured Oscillospiraceae bacterium | reverse complement strand
TCGCGGATGACGGCCTGGGCCAGCAGCGTCGCGGTCGTGGTTCCGTCGCCGGCCACGTCGTTGGTCTTGGTCGCGACTTCCTTGACGAGCTGCGCGCCCATGTTCTCAAAACGGTCTTCGAGGTCGATTTCCTTGGCGATGGTCACGCCGTCGTTGGTGATGAGGGGTGCGCCGTACTTTTTGTCAAGAACGACATTGCGGCCCTTGGGACCGAGTGTGACCTTGACGGTGTCGGCAAGCTTGTTTACGCCGCGTTCGAGAGCGCGACGCGCCTCCTCGGAATACTTGAGATCCTTAGCCATAGCTTTCGTCCTCCTTCGTTATTCAACGATCGCCAGAATGTCGTTCTGCCTGACGATGGTATATTCCTCTTTGTCGATCTTGATCTCGGTACCGGAATACTTGCTGGTCAGGACACGGTCGCCCGCCTTCACGTGCATGACGATATCCTTGCCGTCGACGTTTCCGCCCGGGCCGACCGCTACGACTTCCGCCACCTGGGGCTTCTCCTTGGCGCTGCCGGGGAGAACGATGCCGCTCTTTGTGGTCTCTTCGGCCTCGACCATCTTGATGACGACCCTGTCACCCAACGGTTTGATCTTCATGATTCATTTCCTCCTTGCTACGGTGAAATAGGGGATTCATGCTGTAAAAAATGTTAGCACTCTTCTATATCGAGTGCCAAGCATGCCCAATATAACCCATCCGTCAAAGAATGTCAAGCAACGACAAAACCGTTGCCCGTCCATTTCTGCCGGCGATGGAAAGAAGCCGGAACCCTTTCACGGCAGTGCTTTCGGGGAATTATACCGCCCAGGAGGCGAGTTTTGCCAGGAGGGACAGGAACAGATTGAAGTCATAGAAATACCGGGCGATCAGGGAACCCTGGATCGCGCCGGACATCTTGGGAAGCATCGGGGAAAACAGTCCCAGGACCGCCATGACGATCAGGGTCAGGAGGACGCCGTTCACGATTCCGGCCAGCAGTCCCAGCGTCTTGTTCGCGGCGTTCAGGAACGAGATTTTGGAAAAGAAGGCGTTGAGGATGCCGGCGACGAGACGGAACAGCAGCAGTACGCCGACAAACACCAGGATGGCGGCGACACCGGTCAGCAGCAGTCGGAAAACGGACTGCGCCAGTTGTTCCGCGCCCGTAGACAGCGGAGCGGACAGGTCCAGTTTTTCGGCCAGCGGGGTCTTCAGGAACCCCGGCAACTCCAGGTCGTCGATTGCCGAACCGATGCTCTGGTTCACACTGTCCGCGTGCTTGAGGAAGAAATCGCGGATGGATTCCCGGATCGATTCGAAGATGCCGCCCGCCCCGGCCAGCGCGGCGGCGATCGGACGGGCCAGCAGAAAGGCGGCCAGGAAAGCGCCGATCGTCGAGACCAGCGCCGTGACCATGGACACCAGACCCTTTTTCAGCCCGATGATGGCGAACAGGGCGATGAAAGCCAGAACAAGGATATCGGCCAGGTTGAGTGCGTGGACGATGGGCATAGGGGCCTCCTTTTCATGGACGGCGTCTGTGGAACCGGAACGGTCAGGGCTTTACGGCTGTGGTGGCGGTCGTGGCTGCGGCGGTCGTCGCGGCCGGTGTGGTTGCGGCTGGTGTGGTTGCCGCCGTCGCCGCGGTTGTTGCCGCAGCGGTGGGGGGCGCGGTCGTCGGCTCTGTCGGCGGCGCGGTCGGCTCCGTCGGGGCGGCCGTCTCCGATGCCGTGGTCGCGGCGACGGGAGGGGCCTTTCCATATTCATAGATACCGGGCGGCAACCCCTCGGGGGAATTGGGGGCGCCGGGGATCGGGCGGACCGGGTCAAACGGTTCCACCCGATTGTAGATGAACTGGTGCAGTCCGGGAATGACGCCGTTCAGGTCCACGCGGATGAAATAGTCCGTGGTCTCGATATACTCGATTCCATATTTGGCGTGATCCGGTACCTGCTTCTGCTGGATCTCGTTTTTCATCGTCGGCGCGATGTTGAGGGCAAGCTTTGTGATCTCGGTATTGCTCAGCGAGGTATAGATGCACTTGAGCCCTTCCGTGATCATCGTGCTCTTCTTGACGATGTTCGCTTTCAGGAAAGCGTCGAACACCGCCTGAAGGACCTTGCGCTGACGGCCCATGCGGTTGTAGTCGCCGCCGTCGTACGCCCGTACGCGAGCGTAGCCGACCGCCTGCCGGCCGTTCAGGTGCTGCAGTCCGCCCTGCGTCAGGTACGGGGCTTCCTCGGACTCCGGGACCCACAGGTTCTGGTTGCCGATGCACTGGTTGACCTGCCAGATGATGTCGTTCTCCACATCCAGCTCGATGCCGCCCACGATGTCGATCAGGCGCTCCGATTCGTAGATGTTGACCTCGACATAGTCGGACAGGCCGAGCCGGAAATTCTCGTTCAGGGTCTGCATGGTCCGGGCGGCGCCGCCGTCAAAATGTGCTTCCGTGAGCTTTCGCGGCTGTTCAAAGCCCGGGATATAGACCGCCATGTCCCGCTGGAGGGACGTCAGCTTGACGGTGTCGTTGTCCATGTCGATCGTCACGATCATCATGACATCGCTGTTGCTTTCATTGTCGTCCGTACCGGTGACCCGGTTGTCGACCCCCAGCAGCAGGATGTTTTTCACACCCTTTTCCTCCGGGACCGGATTGGTCAGCGGCACCGTCACACGAGCGGTCGCCGTCGTACCGCCGTCCGTGCGCGCTGCCGTTTCTGTCGGCTTGTTCACCAGACTGAGGGCATAGGTCCAAAGACCATAGCCAAGCCCGGCCAGCGCCAGCACCAGCACCAGGAGGATGACCGAAACGCGCTTGACCATGTGCATGGCCGGGGAAATGCGCCGGTGCGCCTTGCGCCGCTGCCGGTTGCGCAGGAAAACAGCCAGCCGCTGACGAAGCCCGCGTGGCTTGACCGGAGGACGGGCGGTACGCGTGTTCCGGGGATGCGGGGAGCGCCTGCCCGGCCCGGCATCATGCGCGGAGCGGGAGACGATGCGGCGGATATCGTCCGCATCGGCGCCGGACGGCGTCTTCGGCCGGGCCGGCGGCTGGGACGGAGTCCGGAAGCCGGAGCCGGAACCCGGCGAACCGGGAGATCTATCGTCTGGAAATGATCCTGGAGTCCTTTTTTTCACTTCCGTTATGAACCTTTCATCTCTACAAGTTTCATCGCCCAGTATACCCGAAACGCCATGACTTTGTCAGGGTTTGGCGTACCCGTGCGGATTCGCCTGCTGCCAGCGCCAGGCGTCCCCCAGCATGTCCCCGATCCCCTTTTCCGCGCGCCAGCCGAGGACGGCCGATGCCCGGGAAGGGTCCGCGTAGTTCACGGCAACGTCGCCCGGGCGCCTGGGGCCGATGGTGTAGGGTACCTTCCGCCCGGTCGCGGCCTCGAAGGCGGCGACCATCTCCAGCACGCTTGTACCGGTCCCGGTTCCGAGGTTGACGGCGTCGACGCCCTTTTCGGCGAGTACATGGCCCACCGCCAGACGGTGGCCGGCCGCGAGGTCCTGCACG
>CAZNGQ010000251.1:0-3521 GCA_964572095.1 uncultured Oscillospiraceae bacterium | reverse complement strand
ATGCCTGCCGTCGCCGCCGCGCAGAGGGGAGGCGGATCGACATGCGGACACTGCTGATCGCGGATGACGAGCGAATCATCCGGGAGGGGATCGCCCGGTCCATCGACTGGGCCGCCATGGGTTTCGGCCAGGTCCTGCTGGCGTCCAACGGGCAGGAGGCCATGGCCCTGATCGAGTCCGATTCGCCGGACGTGGCGATCCTCGACATCGTCATGCCCGAGATCGACGGGCTCGGGATCGTGGCCCGATGCGCCGGCATGCCGACCAGGCCCGAGTTCATCATCCTGTCCGGGTATGGAGAGTTTGAATACGCCCGGGAAGCCATGCGCCACGGCGTGGATCACTATCTGCTCAAACCGTGCGACGCCGACGACCTGCGCGCGACCGTTGTCGGCATCATGGAAAATATCGACCGCCGGCACAGGGACGCCGAGGCCAAGCAGACGCTGGAAGACCAGGTCAGCACGCTGATGTCCGCCGCGGCGGTGCAGGCGTTCCGCGAGCACCTGTCCGGAAACGGCAACGACGGGACCGACCGCATCCTCCTGCATTTTCTCCAGAGCCGCGAAGGGTTGTACCGGGTTCTGCTCCTGTCGCTCCCCGCTTTCGACGATTATGCGCGGCTGGCGCGGCTGAGGCGCGTGCTGGAGATCCGGCCCGACCTCGAGGCGGTCCGGCTGTGCGCCGTGCTCGACGGATGCGTCGCGGCGGCCATCGACGACCATGCGGCGGGAAACCCGTCCGATCTCGTGCAGACGGTCCGGCGGCTTGCGCGCGAGCGGGGCATGCCCGACATCCGTGCCGCTCTCAGCGACGGCGGGGGATTTTCCGACCTGGCCGCGCTGTATGCGGAGACCCGGGATGCGATCCGCTACGCCTACGCTTTCGAGGGCGACGTCGAGGGGGCCGGCGGTCCGGACGCATCAAAGTTTTATATCGACGCCTCCGCTCCCCGCCGCTGCAAGCCGGTGCTGCAGGCGATGCATTATGTGAAGGCGCATCTGGACGACGCCGACCTGTCCCTGAGCCGTCTCGCCGCGGACGTGCTTTTCATGAACTCCGATTACTTCGGCAAACTGTTCAAGCGCGAGGTCGGGGTCAAGTTTTCGGACTTCATCCTGTCCATGCGGATGGAAAAAGCGCGCCAGCTGATCGCCATGTCCGCTGACGTCAGGGTGTATGAAGTCGCGCGACAGATCGGACTGGGTGACAACACCGCCTATTTCAGCCAGTTGTTCAAAAAATACACCGGCATGCTGCCGAGTGAGTACGGCCAGAAGCGATGACAGCCCAAGACTGTGCCGGACCGGTCAATGTACCTGCGGCCCCGGGTTCCGGTTCCTGCGCCAATCCTCCAGCGTCAAGGCCAGCGCACGCCCCGTGAACGGGATCGGCTCCCCCGAGGCGGTCTTCCGCAGCGACACCTCCCGGTCGGGCTGCGACCGCTGGAAACCCAGTCGCTCCAGCAGGCGGATGGACGGTGTGTTCGCGGCTGCGGTGCCGGCAAAGATCCTGCCTGTGCCGAGCTCGGCGAAGGCATGGCGGATCGCCTCGGCACAGGCTTCGTACGCATACCCGTGCCCGCGGTATCGGGGGGACAGGAAATAGCCCAGGTTCCGGACCGCCCCGCTGCCGTCCGGAGACAGGGACACAAAACCGATCGGGCCGGCGGCGTGCGGTTCCCGGAGACAGATCGCGAAAAACGTGTCGCTCCGCACCGCCCACGACAGTACGCCCCGCAGTCCGGCTTCGTCGGTCGGCCAGGGGTGGTCGTACTGCGCCGCGCTTTCGCTTTCCTTTTCGATAGTCAACGTCCGCAGTCCGGCCAGATCTTCGTTCGTAAATGGACGCAGGACCAGCCGTTCGGTTGTCAGGACCATGTCGTGTCTCCTCCCGTCATGTTGTCATCAAATCACAGATAAGGCCGCAGGCCTTCCGCCTCGACGGTCCAGCGTCCGTCGTCCGGGAATCCGGGCAGACGGCAATCCCCGGGCCGCCAGTCGCACGCCCCGTAGACCAGATTGCACCCCGCCGCCATCATGCCGGACGCCAGCAGCAGCCCGCCATTGCCGGGCAGGTACAGCGGCAGGTCCTCCCGGGTGGATTGGGGGTTGTGCCCGTTCGGCAGGTACCGGTTTTTCGCCGCGTCCATCAGCAGGACATCCACAGCGAGCGAAGGCAGCCCGAGGCGTACGCAGGTCATCGCCATCATTGGAAAGTCCCAGCCCCACATCGACTCCCGGTCCCAGGACGACAGCACGCGATCGAGGGTTCGGCGCATGACGAGCGGGTCCGCGTACTCGCCCGGCACAAACCCCATGGCACCGAGCATCGCGGGATGGTCATGGAAAAAAGGGGCCCGGGTGAACGTGTCGGGACAACGCTCGTGGGCGACATAGACCCCGTCCTGGACGGGCAGCGGCGCGAGCCGGCGGGCGGTCTCGGCGAAATCGGCGCCTCCGTCCGCCCGACGCAGCCGTTTGCGCCAGTTGTCCGCGATCTGGAGCGCCCAGTGGAAGTAAGCCAGTTCAAATGGGGGATTGAGGGTCGCCTCGGGCTGGTGGGTCTCCTGCACCGGAATCAGCGGCGGACCGAGCACGAACCGCCCGGACCGGCTGTCCAGACGGGCGAAGGAAGCCATGAATTCGGCGGTTTCCAGCACCAGCGGCGCGTATTTTTCCAATGTTGCCGCTGTGGGATCCGCCTGATACAGCAATTCGGCAAACAGGATGGGGTGCGGCTGCTGCCAGGCGAGCAGGACCGCGATGGACGAAGGCGCGTTCCGCCCGGAGGGATCGGTCATCTTGGGCCAGCGCGCGCCGGCGTAGCCCTGGGACGCGGCGATGGCACGCGCGACGGGCAGGATCTCCAGGTACCACTCCATGCTCCGGGCCAGGAGTTCCGGGCGCCCCCATAGCGGGAAGTGCGCGGCATGCCACGGGTGCATTTCCAGGTGGAACTTGCCGTACCAGCTGTTGCAGGTCAGGCCGGTTTCCGCCGGAGGGACACTTCCGGCGCACTGGATCGCGGTCAGGTATTGCGACAGCACGATGCGCCGCTCGAGTTCGACGGCGCGCGGATCGGCCGAATCGCGCAGCCGCATGGCGCCGCCGCGGGTCCAGAAACCGTTCCACCAGGCGGACGTCCTTTTCCTGATCTCGTCAAAACCGGGAGCCGCCTTTGGCGGGGCGGAACCGGAAAAGGTACAGGTGAACGAGGCCTCGCGCCTCGAGAGGCGCAGTTCCAGACGGTGCCGGCCAGTCTGCCGCAGCGAGGCGCCGGTGAAGCGCAGCGCAATCTGGTATCCGTCCCCGTCGAGCGTGCGCCGGATGGAGGCCTCCCGGCCGTCCATCGAGACGATCTCGGTGTGGTGCCGCTCGTCGGCATTCCAGTCCGCGCCGGACTTTGCCGGGCTTCCATACGGGAAGGCGATTCCAATCGCGGCGCCGCCGTCCTCCGGATCCCACGAATCGTCGAGTGCGACATGCACCGCAAGCGTGTCGGAATGCGGGTCCACGAGC
>CAZNGQ010000250.1:0-3523 GCA_964572095.1 uncultured Oscillospiraceae bacterium | reverse complement strand
CATCCATGGAATTTCTCAAGGGACTGACGGATTTCTTTTTCAGCGGACAGGTGCTGGCGTTTATCGGCGCGGCGCTGGGCGCGGGCATGGCGGGCTGGGGTTCGGCCAAGGGCGTCGGGATCGCCGGCGAAACGGCGGCAGGGATCCTGACGGAAAAACCGGAACTGTTCGGCAAGCTGCTGATCCTGCAGGCCCTGCCGGGCACCCAGGGCATCTACGGCCTGCTGGTCTGGTTCATCGTCATGGTGCGGGGCGGGTTCCTCGCCGGTACGTCCGCCTCGCTGACTCCGCTGCAGGGCATGCAGTTCTTTGCGGCCTGCGTCCCGATCATGATCGTCGGCTACACCTCGGCCATCTACCAGGGGCGCGTCGCCGCCAACGGCATGATGATGCTGTCCCGCCAGCCGGGTGAGCAGTCCAAGGCGATCGTGCTGGCCGCCATGGTCGAGACCTACGCCATTCTGGCGCTGCTGGCCTCGATGCTGATGATCCTTCTCGGAATCACGGTATGAACGGACTGGACGCGATCATCGACAGCATCCTGGGGGACGCCCGGGTGCAGGCCGGCGCGATCCGGGAGCAGGCGGAAGCCGAAGCTTCGCGGATCCGCGCCGACGCGGACGGGGAGGCGGACGCGCTGCTTCGTTCGATGGAGGCGGCCGCCGCATCCGAGGCGGACGCCCTGCTGGCACGGGCGGAGTCCTCTGCCGGCATGAGCGCGCGCCGCGTCGTGCTGGACGCCCGCCGACAAGCCGTGTCCGGCCTCGTCGACCGTGCGGTCGCGAGCCTGGCCGGATTGCCGTCCGACGACAAAATCCGTCTGTACGCGGAATTCCTGGCGGACGCGCGCGGCGGGGAAACCGTCGTGTTCTGCGCATCCGACCTGCGCGAGGGTGTCGGTACCGCCGCGATCGCCGCGGCCCGGGAGGCGCGTGCCGCCCGGGGGCTGCCGCCCATCGACCTGACCCTGTCCGATGTTCCCGGCGACTTTACGGGCGGACTCGTGTTGAGGCGCAGCCTCGTCGAGGACAACCTGACCTTTGAAATGCTGACGCGGCAGTCCCGGGACGATCTCGAGACGTTTGCCGCGACCCTGATCGAGAAATGAGGACCGCCCGATGAAACAGGAAAAGGAGGTCTTCCGCGCCGGAGGCAATCCGCTGGAAGACCCGGCCTTTACCGGCAGGACCACACCCCCCGCGGGCGTCGACTATGCGTATGCCTGCGGGCGCATCCGCGCGCTCGAGGCCGGCCTGATGGACCGTGCGCGCACGCTGCGCATGGCGGAAGCGCAGGATACGGTGGAGTTCGGCCGTCTCCTCGCCGAGGCGGGCTATCCGGCCGCGGAAACCAACGGCCGCAGTCTCAACGCGGGATATGCGCGCGCCTGCCGCGTCGCCCGGGAAGTGTCCGTCGAAAAGGATTACATCGACCTGTTCTACCTGGAGGGCGACGTCATCAACGCCAAGGTCTTCCTCAAGCACCGCGCGGGAGGGAGCGTCGCGCCCTATGACAGCCTCGGGACCCGGATCGCCGCCCCGTCGACCGTCGATCCGTACCGGTTGTTCGAGGCGATCCGCGACAACGACCGCGGCGGCCTGCGGGTTCCGGAATGGCTCTGGGAAGCGGTCCAGGACGCCTGGAAAGGATATGCCGCGAACGGAGACGGCACGCGCATCGACCTGGTCCTGGACCTCGCGTTCGCCGGCGAATGCCTCCGCGTCGCAGACAAGCTGGGCAACCGCTGGTTTTCGGACCTGATCGCCATCCGCGCGGACCTCGCGAACCTCGGGATGCTCCTGCGGACGCGCCGGTCCGGTTTTTCCGCCGCATTCCTGGGGGATTCCCTGCTGCCGGGCGGCAAGGTCGCGGCAGCGGACATCCGGGCGATGGCCGCGCTCCAGGACGACAACGCGCTGGCCGAGGCCTGGCGCGGCACACCTTACGCGGGGCTGGCTGCGGAGTTCGCCACCGACTACGCCCGGCCGGGCGGCGCCGCCCGATACGGCAAGGCGGCGGACAATTTCATCATGAACCATGTGCGCAAGGCCCGCTACATCCCGTTCGGCCCGGAAGTGCCGACGGCCTATGTGCTGGCGATGCAGACCGAGACGCAGAACGCCCGGATCATCCTGGCTTTCCTCCGAAACCAGCTGGACACCGCCGGGGCGCGGGACCTGCTGCGCGACACCTATGTCTGACCGCAAGGAGAGTACCGTATGCACAGAGTAGCCGTGATCGGCGACAGGGACAGCGTGATGGGGTTCCGTGCGCTGGGCATGGAGTCCATGGAGGCGGTCAGCCGCGCCGAGATCGTCGCCTGCCTGCGGCGCGCCGTCGCGGAGGAGTTCGCGGTGGTGTTCATCACAGAGCACGCGGCGGCGCTCGTCATGGACGAGATCGACGCCATGCGCCCGCTCCGTCTCCCGGCCGTGGTGCCCGTCCCCTCGACGCAGGGAATCCTGGGCATCGGCATGGAACAGGTCAAAGACACGGTCAAAAAGGCCGTGGGCGTAGATATACTCGGATTCGACAACTGACGAGGAGATAGTTTATGAAAAAATTCAGCAGTGGCAGGATCGTCAAGGTCTCCGGACCGCTGGTCATCGCCGAAGGCATGCGCGACGCCGATCTGTTCGATGTGGTGCGCGTGTCGGATCTCGGCCTGATCGGCGAGATCATCGAGATGCACGGCGACCGCGCCTCCATCCAGGTCTACGAGGAGACCGCCGGACTCGGCCCGGGCGAACCTGTGGAATCCACGGGCGCGCCGCTGTCGGTCGAGCTGGCCCCCGGACTGATCGGCGAGATATTCGACGGCATCCAGCGCCCGCTGGAGCGTATCCGGGAGATGGCCGGCGCCAACATTCCGCGCGGCATCCAGGCGGACGTGCTGGACCGCGCGCGGCTGTGGGACTTTGTCCCGACGGCCGCCGTCGGGGACTCCGTACAGGCCGGCGACATTCTGGGCACCGTCCAGGAGACCACGCTGGTCTCCCACCGGGTCCTGGTGCCGTTCGGGGTTTCCGGTACGGTCACCGAGGTCCTGCCGGGCAGCCGCACGATCGTCGAGCCCGTCGCCCGCCTGCGGACCGCGGATGGCCGCGTGGTCGACCTGCCGATGCTGCAGCGCTGGCCGGTCCGCCGCGGCCGCCCCTATGTCGAGAAACTCGCGCCGCGCGGCCCGATGATCACCGGGCAGCGCGCGATCGACACGTTCTTCCCGATCGCCAAGGGCGGCACGGCCGCCATCCCCGGCCCGTTCGGCAGCGGCAAGACCGTGATCCAGCACCAGCTGGCGAAATGGTCCGACGTCGACATCGTCGTCTACATCGGCTGCGGCGAGCGCGGCAACGAGATGACCGACGTGCTCCGCGAATTCCCGGAGCTCAAGGACCCGAAATCCGGCGAATCGCTGATGTACCGCACGGTGCTGATCGCCAACACCTCGGATATGCCGGTCGCGGCGCGCGAGGCCTCCATTTATACCGGAATTACGATCGCAGAGTATTTCCGCGACATG
>CAZNGQ010000249.1:0-3553 GCA_964572095.1 uncultured Oscillospiraceae bacterium | reverse complement strand
CCAGGTCGTCCAGGGATACCGGGACAGCAAGAATCCCACGGACTCCGTGGCTTCGGGCTGCTCCTCGATTTATTTCTGGTATCTGAACTTTTTCTACAACCGGGTCCGGTCCGTACTGGGACTATCAGCGATGCTGGGCGGCAGCGGGTTTGTCGTCTCAGACTCGATGATCCGGCGGTTGGGCGGGTGGCATACCCAGAGCATGACGGAGGACATGGAGTTCTCCATCCAGTGCATACTGGCCGGTGAGAAGATATCCTTTGCACGGAACGCCGTGTTTTTCGACGAACAACCGCTGACTTTTCCCCAGTCCTGGAACCAACGCATGCGCTGGACCACCGGCATGTGGAACCTGTTCCGGATCCGGATCTGGGAGTTCCTCCGTCTTCTTGCCGCGAAACCGAACTGGCAGGTTCTCGACCAGACCCTGTTCCTGATGGTCCCCGCCTCCCAGATCGTCTATCTGCTCTCCCAGGTGATGAACGTCATCGTGCTTCTGCTCCATATTGAGCATGTTCATTTTCCACACACGGACCTATACTCCTGGCTGTTTCTCACGCTTCCTTACATGTACCTGATGACCACGGCGATCGCGCTGCTGGTCGTCCTCGTCGCGCGGAAGCCGGTTCTTCGTAACTGGAAAGGGATCCTCGGGATGGGCTTGTTCCTCTGCTCCTGGATGCCGATTCTCGTTCTTTCGATGTTCAGGAAGCAATCCTCGTGGACCGCCATCCCTCATACGCGATCGATCCGGATGGCGGATTTCCTGCCGTCTATAGGGAAAACAGGCGAGGTGAATGTCACATCCGGATCCGCCGCACCGGGTCCGGCGACGCAAGGGCGATCGGCAAGCGGGCATTGAACAGGAACCCGTCCATGCCGCGAACCCGGTCGAACCCGCGATATCCGGTCTCGACCGCCACATGGTTCACATGCCCCACAACCATCAGGCTGACGTTCCGGCCGGACAGGTCGGTTACGGAGTGCAGCCCGCATTCGAGCGTCAGGAATGCCTCCAGGATCCGGGGAGCGCGGACTGTAATACCGGGAACGGCCGTAAACCCGCCCGCCGCGATCCCGCCGACGTCCGCGCCGCTGCCCCCGATCGCCCGCAAACAGGCGTCACAATTCTCCGGACGGATGAAGTTGACGCAGAACTCCTGTTCCCGCAGTATGTTCCGATGCATGCGCGACTGTGCGCCGATCCCGGACATCACGGCATAGAATCCCCCGCTGTCGCCGGAAAATGAACTCCAGGAGTGGAAGTCGGCGTCAGGGGTCCCATCCTCTCTGCGCGTCGTGACCAGGAACAGGGCGTGAGGGATTCCACAGATGAACTCCAGACGCGAGAAGCTGTCGTACGGACCCGGACGGATCGCCGGGGCATGGCCAGGGGTATGTTCACCCACTTCGATTTTCACAGGATCGCCTCCTCTCGAACGGATCAAACAGAACAATTGTTCGGGCAAGACGAGCATACCGCTTCGCCGGTATGTTGTCAATTCGGACGAACAAATGTTTTGTGCTGTGCTATGATGAATTCGTACGCTCCCTCGGGACCCATATGCCGGAGAGTTCATGGAGATGTCGATATGAGCGATTTTATTGAGATCAAGGGAGCCCGCGTCCACAACCTGCGGAGCATCGACGTCCGCATCCCGCGGAACCGGTTGACCGTGATCACAGGCGTATCCGGCAGCGGCAAGTCCAGTCTGGCCTTCGACACGCTTTACGAGGAAGGCAAGCGCCGCTACATGATGTTCTCCGGCACGCAGTTCGCCGTCGACAGCGTGCCGTCGTTCGACCGGATCGACGGGCTGTCTCCGACCGTCGCGGTGGAACAGCGGATCATCCGGCAGTCCAATCCCCGCAGCACGGTCGGGACGCGGACTAAGATCACGAACATGCTGGCGATCCTCTTCGCCGTTGGCGGGACGCGCGAGGCGTCGTTCGACGACGGGATTCCGCTCGCCATGGAGATGTTCCTGAGGAACTCCCCCAAGGGCATGTGCGTCAAGTGCCTCGGACTCGGCACGATCCGCCAGGCGGACGAGGGGCTGCTTTTCGCCGACCGGTCGCAGCGGATCGCCGATGTCTGCCTCGGCGTGGGGCGGAGGGGCACGACGCGGAAGATGCTGAACAACTTCTGTTCCGTTCATGGCGTGACGCTGGACACGCGGCTCGAAGACATGACGGAGCGGCAGCGGTCCTGCCTGATCCATGGCGACGGCGGCAGGTCGGCATTTCCGGGATTTATTCCCTGGATCCATCGCTGCACCGTCCGCTCGGCACAGAACACCGGCGTGCTGGCCCGGCGCCTGACCGAGGCCGGCATGATGAAGCGGGACGCATGTCCCCGTTGCGGAGGCACCGGACTGAACGAGTATGCCGCGCATACGCGGATCGGCGGGAAGGGCATCCAAGAGATGGAGGGCATGTATATCCAGGAGCTTCACGGCTTTCTGGACCGTCTGCCTGCGGATGCCCGGTCCCCGCTGCTGTCGGAGATCCTCCTCAAGCTCCTGTGCCTGACCGATGTGGGTCTTGGCCACCTCTCGCTGTCCCGCCCGGTGCCGACGCTGTCCGGCGGCGAGATCCAGCGGCTTTTCCTCGCCAGCTACATCATCGCCGGGATGGACGGTCTCGTCTTCGTTTTCGACGAGCCGACGATCGGGCTGCACGAAGTGGAGAAGAACCGGCTGATCACAACCCTGCTGGGACTGGTCCGACGCGGCAATACCGTCGTCGCGGTGGAACATGACGAGAACTTCATCCGGAACGCCGACTGGATCATCGATCTGGGTCCCGACGCCGGCAGGCTGGGCGGAGAGAGAGTCTTTGAAGGCGCTTTCCCGGACTTTCTCCGCTGCGGCGCATCCCGGACGGCGCCCTATCTCTGCGAACCCGGGCTGCCGCGGGAACGCGGCGCATACCGCCCGGTCGACCGCGCCAGAATTCTCACGATCGAAAACGCAACGATTCACAACCTGCGCCATGTCACGGTTGACATCCCGCTGGGACGAATGGTCGGCGTGGCCGGGGTGTCGGGCAGCGGCAAGTCCAGCCTGATCGCCGACACCCTGGTGCCCTGCCTCAGGAACAGGATCCGCACAAGTCCGACAATGACTGACGGGGACACGGCCGATGGCGATAAAGAGACCGATCCGCCTGCCCCGGCCTCAACCGCGACGCTGCGGGGCGTGGAGCGGATCAGCCGGTGCCAGGTCATCGACCAGCGCCCGATCGGCCGTTCCCGTACGTCCTGTCCGGCGACCTACACCGGGCTGTTCGACCATGTCCGCGCGCTCTTCGCCGACACGGAAGCCGCAAGGGCATCCGGACTGACCCCCGGCCACTTTACCGCCAACTTCAACGGAGGCTGTGCGAGCTGCCGGGGGGACGGCGTCATCCGGTTCCATGTCGGATTCGGGAACTTCCTGGAACAGACCTGCGGGGACTGCGGGGGGACCGGCTATATCGAGGCCGTGCGGAATGTCGTCCTGGACGGAAAAACCATCCGCGAAGTCCTGGATATGACCGTCGAAGAAGGACT
>CAZNGQ010000248.1:0-3555 GCA_964572095.1 uncultured Oscillospiraceae bacterium | reverse complement strand
TCCGGCACCGCAGCGTCAGCGTCTGCGCCTGGTTCGAGACGAGGGACGCCGAGAGGTGCCGGTCGTCCCAGTCCATCCGCTCGAGTTTGGCCCAGGTGTACAGCCAGACCCCCTCGATGGAGCCCCGTCCGAGCGACGCGGGCATCGCCGGCAGGAACTCGACCGTGCCGGGCGCGGAGTACACGCACATCTCGATCAGGATCGCCGGCATGGCGCCCTGCAGGTCGGGGAAATGCAGGCGGTACGGATAGTGGTTCGTGTGGAGCGCCCGCGTGACGAATCCGTGGTTCATGAGCTGGTACAGGTTCTGGACGGTCTCGCTCCGATCCTTGAGCCGGATGGCCGTGAACAGCCGGTGGATGATGCCGTGCGCGGAATCGTTCTGCTGGGCGCGCTTGCGGTTGGAGACGAGGATCGCCTGCGCGAGCTCGGGCTCGTCCTCCCAGGTGATCCGGCGGCCCGGCCAGACGTCGTAATGGTGCGATACATGCCGGTGGTCGTAGTTTTCGTTCACGGTCGGCCAGGCCCATTCCTTGAGCCCGCCTTCTTCGTCGAGCAGGTATCGGGGCAGCGCGGCCGCCTGATCCTGCCAGTGTTTCAGGTTCTCCTGCTCGATGCCCAGCGTCTCGCAGGCGGTCACAAGGTTGTCGAGCACTTCGCGGCAGATCATGATGTCCATGACCGAGTTGATGCTGGTGGCGTACACGCCGTCCCGGGTCGCGAATTCCGGCGTCGGGTTTTCGGGCGAGAACGACGGGTAGAAGATCACCCGGCCGTCCGGACCGCGGTCGCAGGCGTAGTCCTCGAAAAACAGCGCGATCTCCTTGAGCGCCGGCACCAGCCGTTTTTCAAGGAACTCCCGGTCCCCCGTGACCAGCCAGTACCCCCAGAGCTCGTTGTAGATCCAGCCGAGGCAGCCGGTCCAGCAGTAATGCGGGTAGGTCTTGGAAAAATGGTAGTACAGCCCCGAGTCGTAGTCGCAGTGGATGCTGGCCAGCAGCCCGCGCGCGCCGAACAGACGCCGGGCGTTGGTGCGGAAGTCGGCGAACTTCGTCTCGTAGTACTGGAAGTACACGTCCATCTCGTCGAACAGCCCGGTGTTGTTGCCGGCGCAGACCTGGAGGTTCGTGTTGATGTTGTGCTGCCCGAACATCGGCGGGATGTCCCCCGTGTCGATGATCTGGTAGAAACGGCCCATGTCGTAGAGCTTGTCCAGCAGCGTCCCGTCGAACTCGACGTCGGTGTGCGTGCGCCGCAGCAGTTCCTCGGAGGACAGCGCGAAATCGGCCGCCGCCCCCAGGCGGATGCGGGAACGGTCCATGCGGGAGCCGATGTGCGCCCGGTTGCCGGCCAGCAGCGCGTCGAAGTCCGGATCGATCGCGAGCACCTCCCGGATGACCGGCTCGGCGTAGGCAAACGTGAAGTCCCCCTCGAACTTGACGGTTTTCGCCAGGACGAGCAGGCTGTCCGCGCCGGTGATCCGCACGCCGTCCCCGGTGCGTTCCGCGGAGCCGCCGGACCGGATCAGGCGGAGGACGGACACGTAGCCCCTTTGTCCGTACTCCGGATTGTACGCCCACCGGAGCGTGATGAGGTCCTCGGACAGTTCCAGCCGGTGCGAGCTCGTTTCGGGCGACAGCAGCCCTCCCCGCCCGCCGGGCACGACGCCGGGCAGCCGGATCGTGAACTGCGTGTCGAGTGCGCCCCGGGGTGCGCACAGGCGAAGTACGGCGACATCGCCTTTGTAGGCGACGAACGTCTCGCGCGCGAACGCCCCCCGGTCGTTCTCCCACTGGACCGTGACCCGGCCGGTCGTCATGTCGAGCCAGCGCAGGTACTCCCGGGTCGTCCCGGCCTCGGGTTGGCGGATCCCCAGCCGGAAGGCGGGGTGGAGCCGGGACCCCGTCGGGGGGATGATCCCGTTCACGGTGTCGGTGAGCGAATCGCCGAACCCGGCGTCGATCTGTACTTTTTCCACCCGTTCCGCCGCCTCGACGAACCGGCCCTCGCGCAGGAGGGCGCGGACCTCAGGCAGGACGCCGGTCAGGTCCGGCGGCTCGGGCGCCGTGAGCCATTTGGGCTCGTACAGCGCCTCGTGCGTAAACACGAGTTCCTCGGCATACGGATCGCCGGGGATCTCCACGCGCTGCCGCCCGTTTCCGGTCCAGAGCGCGTGGTCGCCGCCCTCCGACGGATACAGGCTGCACACGTTGCGCTCGGGCAGGATCGCCTTGCGGCGCGCAAGCGGCATCGCGCCGTACCGGAACGGATACGCGACCAGGGGATCGTTGTTTTCTGACATGATGTCTCCTTCGTGGTCCGTATGACACGCTTACGTGACGGGACCGGATTCATTCCTGGGCGGCTTTTCTCCAGGTGTACTGTGATTCGTAGCCGAGCAGGTCCTTTGCCTTGCGGATCGACAGGAGCCCTTCGTGGTCGCCCAGATTCGCGGTCATCCCCTGCAGGTACGGGAACACCTTGTCGTAGAACGGCTTGGAATCCGGAACGAACCGGGTGTCGCTCGCGACGTTGAACGCCTCGTATTTCTGCAGCCGGGCCGAACCGATCTTGCCGAGCGCGAGCCCGACGAAATACGCGATGTCCCGTGCGTCCACGTACTGGTACGTGTCCCCGGTGACCACACCGGCCTTCGGCTCCTGGTAATCCATACCGAACTTGTAGAACTTCTTGTGCATCTCCGAGTTGGGGTAGTAGACGCCCAGCAGCCGCATCGCGATGGTCCGCATGCCGTACGCGCGGGTGAACGACTTCATCGTCTCCTCGCCGAGGTACTTGGACAATGAGTAGGTGTCCTCCGGCTCGCAGGGGTGCTCTTCGTCGACCGGCAGGTACTTGGGAACCCATCCCTCGCCGGAAATGCGGAAGCCCATTCCGTAGGAGAAGTAGCTGGTCGCGGCGATGAAGTTCTTGACGCCCAGGCGGCGGGCGGCGTCGAGGATGTAGTACATGCCCATCGTGTTGATTTTCATCGTGCTGTCTTCGGGCATCCGCCAGGTCTGGCGCACACCGTCGAGGGACGGGCCGTTCTTGGGCGTGGCATCATAGGCGGGCTGGAGCTCGGTATTGTTGGGGATCGCGCCGAGATGGATGATCGCGTCGCACTCGGACCACAGGATCGCCTGCAGGCAGTCCCCGATGTTCAGCAGGTCGGCCTTGTAGAACGGGATCTTGCGCACGGCGTTCTCGCAGTCCGCCGGGTACAGCACAACGTCCGTGCAGCACACGTTGTACCCCTGGTCCTGGAGATAGGGCGCCACATAGTTGCCCAGCTTGCCCGACGCGCCGGTGACGAGAATGTTCCTGATTTCTGCCATGTTCTTTTCCTTCTTTCTTTATAAATACGTTTTGTAATACACAGCTGTCAGCGGATCGGGATCCGGATACCGGCGATCGCGCAAGGCGGCAGCCGGATGGCGAGCACGCCGTCCTGCGGCGTCTCGACCGCGAGCGGTTGGACCGCGACCCGGTCGGGATTGTCGAACGTGTTGTGGGCGTCCACCGCTCCGGTGATCATGCGCCCCTCGGCTCCCG
>CAZNGQ010000247.1:0-3575 GCA_964572095.1 uncultured Oscillospiraceae bacterium | reverse complement strand
GCGTCCTCGGGGATCGTCTCCCACTTCACCTTGACGTTGGTCTTGTCCTCCATGAATTTGGTCAGGCGGTTCGTCGACCAGTCCTCGAGGAAGATGGTCTGGACCGTCAGGAAGCCGATGTCGATCTTTTCCTTGGCGATGGGGTAGGTCCCCGTCGGCGTGAGCTCGGCGGCCTTCTTGGCGGCCGGTTTTTCCTTCCCGCCTTCGGCGTAGGCCGCCGCGACCAGGGCGAGGGCCGCCAGGGCGGCGCACAGGGTTCTCTTCATCTCGTACCTCCTTGGTATGCTATCGGCATCCCCGCCCTCCGCGCGGCGGGGGCCGCTTCAGCCTTTGACGGATCCCACCAGCATGCCCTTCACGAAATGCTTCTGGACGAAGGGATAGACGGCCAGGAAGGGCGCGGTGGCCACGACGATCAGCGCGTACTTGAGCAGTTCCGCCATGCCGACCTTCTTTTCCATGGTCTCCGGGTCGGTGATCATGGTCGGGTCGATCGTGTTGACGATCAGGATGTCACGCAGGATCAGCTGCAGAGGATACAGGGAAGCGCGCTTGAGATAGATGAACGCGTCGAAGAACGAGTTCCAGTGGCCGACCGCGTAGAACAGGACCAGAACGGCCATCAGCGGCTTGGACAGCGGAAGCACGATCTTGGTGAGGTACTTGAAATGCGAGCATCCGTCGATGGTGGCCGCTTCGTACAGCTCATTGGGGATGCTGGTGGACAGGAAGGTGCGGGCGATGATGAGGTGGAAGATACCCATGGCGTTGGGGATCAGCAGGACAACCCGCTTGTCGATGAAGTTGAGATTCTGCATCAGCATGTAGGTCGGGATCAGGCCGCCGCCGAAGATCATGGTGAAAGTGAACAGGCCCATGACCAGGTTGCGCCCGGGCATGTCGCCTTTACGGGTGAGAGGATAGGCCGCGAGCATGGTCATCGTGACATTGATGGTCGTACCGACGACTGTATAGAATATTGTATTCAGGTAGCCCTGCATGATCGCATGGTATCCGAACACCGTCTTGAAGCCCTCGATCGAGAAATCGACCGGCCACAGGACAACGCGGCCCGTGACAACGGCATTCTTGTCGCTGAACGCAGCGGCGAAGACGTAGATGATCGGATAGGAAACCACCAGCAACGCGAGGAACAGGAACAGGTCGTTGAAGATGTAATACAGGCGGTCGTCCGCGGACAACCGGATGTTGCTCTTTTCTTTTTTGGTCAGTGCGCTCATTGCTTCTCCCCCCTTACCACAAACTTGTTTCGCTAACTTTTTTAGCGATTCTGTTCACCGACAGCAACAGGATCATATTGATGACCGAGTTGAACAGGCCGATGGCCGTTGCGTATGCGAACTGCGGGGCATTGGACGCAAGGGAAATCTTGTAGACGTAAGTCGAGATGATTTCCGAAGTGCGGCGGTTGAGGGTGGACTGCATCAGGTAGACTTTCTCGAATCCGACGCTCATCAGCGAACCGGAGTTGAGGATCAGCAGGGTGATGATCGTCGGCATGATGCCCGGAAAGTCGATGTAGCGGATCCGCTGGAAGCGGGAGGCGCCGTCGATGACCGCGGCTTCATGGATATCCTGGTCGATGCCGGCCAGTGCGGCGATGTAGATGATCGAGTTGTAGCCCATGTGCTGCCAGATTCCGGACAGGACATAGATGGATTTGAACCACTCCGGCTTGCCCATGAAATGGACCGGGCTGACTCCGACAAAGCCGAGCAGGGTGTTGAAGACGCCGGTACGGGTATTGGTGAAGGACAGGACCATACCGACGAGAACGACGGTGGAGATGAAGTACGGCATGTAGGTGACGAACTGCACCGTCCGTTTGAACCGGAGATTGAGCGTGGCGTTGAGGGCCAGGGCGAGAACGATCGGGATCGGGAACCCGGCAAGCAGCTGATAGACGCTGATGCCCAGCGTGTTCTTGATGAGCATTCCGAATTCCTTGAACTTGAAGAACCTCTCAAAGTTCTCGAAGCCGACCCAGGGGCTCCCCCAGATGCCTTCCTGGATTCTGAAGTTCTTGAATGCCAGCATGACGCCGTACATCGGGCCGTAGCGGAACAGCAACAGCCATGCCACAGGCAGCAGGACGATGACGTACAGCTGCCAGTTTCTCTGTGCGCGTTTCATCGCGCGGTACGAATTGGATTTTGTGTTCACTTCTTTTCCTCCCTCCGATTGAATCTGCGATTGGATTCTCCTCTTGTCATGTGTAGATTTTCCTTCCCTTCCCGTCCGATATTCCCGTCTTGCGATAAAAGTATGTATTGATAACATCCCGCCATTCACAGGCGTCGCGGCGTTGGATCTCCAGGCGCTCCGCAACCGGCTTGAATGCTTCGGGATGCAATCTTCCCTCAAGGGATTTCCACGCCAGGATGACGTCCTCGACCTCGTCCACCCCCTCGAAATGGGTGTCGTAGATATGCTGGATCAGGGTGACGCCGTCGCGAAGGCGGAAATCATAAGGCAACCGATGGAAGAAGAGCAGGAGTTCTTCGGGGCAGAGCGCCGGGTCGTCGAACAGGGAGGCCACCGGCTCGTGATACTGCGCGGTGAAGGCGGTACCTCCCGGCCGGCGTGTACGGTCGACTCCGATGGCGCAGGTGTCCGCCCGATGGTATGTGCCCCAATAAGCGTATTCGTAGCCATCGACGTTGGGGCCGTAATGATAGGAGGGGTTGCACATCCAGCCGATGCCGAGAGGCGCGTTGTACTTCTCATACGTGGCGCGGGAGGCCAGGAGGATCGCCGTGGTGGTATTGACCACTTCGGGATCACCGCCCAGGGTCAGGCGGGTCCACTCGTCCGCGATCGTATCCGCCGGCAGGGAGGGATCCCAGCAGATGCGGGCATACCCGTACAGGTTGGCCTGCGCGAGCGTGTGTCCGGTCCAGTTGCGGTCAAGCCCCACATTGATCACGCCTGCGATGCCTTCGACCGTACCCGACGCGATCATGTCCCCGACCGTGCCGGGATGAACCGGATCGCGCAGGTCGAAATCGAGGACCTCCCTCCAAAGAGGGACCAGGTAGCACAGATGCTTCTGCTGGCCGGTGTACTCCTGCGTCACTTGAAGCTCCAGGACCTCTCGGGTCTTCCTCATGGCGCCGAACAGCGGGGAAACCGGCTCGCGGACCTGGAAATCGACCGGCCCGTTCTTGATCTGCAGCAGGATGTTGTCGTCGAACTCGCCGTCCAGCGGCATGAAGTTCTCGTATGCCGCCTTGGGGCGGTCCGTCTGGCCGTCGCGCCAGTCCTGCATGCAGTTGTAGACGAAGCACCGCCAAACGACGATGGCGTGAAACGGGCGGACCGCCCGGGCGATGGTGTTGGCACCGTCCGCATGTGTCCGTCCGTCGGCAGCCGGTCCCGGGAGGAACTCGGAATCCGCCTTGACGAGGAAGCCCGCGAGATCCGGAACATAACCGAAGACCTTGGCGGTCTGCTCGTTCCAGAACCGGATGACGTCGGGATGCAGCGGGTCCGCCGTCCGCAGTCCGCCTATGAGGATCGGGCTCGTGAAATTGACGCACAGCATCATGCGGATG
>CAZNGQ010000246.1:0-3613 GCA_964572095.1 uncultured Oscillospiraceae bacterium | reverse complement strand
CTGCGGATATACTGGCCGATCAGAAGGCCGACGACGATCAGGCCGATGGACAGGATGTACTTCTGCAATTCCAACCTCGCTTGAATGCGGCATCATGTCGGGCGGCAACAGCCGACTATGGCATGATACAACACGATCGGGAATTAGCCCAGCAGAAAGCGGCAGGAATTCCGGCGGATCCGATCAGGCCCTTTTGTACACATGCGCGTAGTCGTGGATTCTGGACTCGATCACGTTCAGTTGTTCCTGCATGGTACCAAGTTGCTGCAGGATCCGGCCCTTGTGCCGGCTGAGCCGGTCGATGCGTTCCCCGGTCGTCTGGAGCCCGGCCATTTCCAACTGGCCGAATTCCTTGAGCTCCTGCAGGCTCATGCCCGTATTGTGCAGGCAGCAGATGAACTGAATCCAGTCGAGGTCTTCCTGACTGTAAACGCGAACGCCCCTCCGTCGGCTGACGGGCGGCAGGATTCCCTCTTTCTCGTAGAATCGGATCAATTGGAAAGACAATCCCGTCGTCTTGGATATCTGACTGATGGTATAGACCATTTTCGCTCGATCTCCCGATGACAATGGACAGCTGCGGTTGCATCTGACCGGCTTGCTTTTGTACACGCGGTAAAGTACATTCTTTTATAAACCTTGAAGTTAACTTCAAGTCAACCCATTTTGGCGAAAAGGATCGATTTCATATGGATTACTCCATGGAACAAGTGTCAAAACGGACTTCCCTGCCCCCGCACACCCTCCGGTTTTACGAGCGGGAAGGGTTGCTGCCCAATGTGAACCGCAGCAAGGGAGGCATACGCAGATTCACCGACGAGGATCTGGAGTGGCTTGGGCTGGTCCGCTGCCTCAAGGAAACCGGCATGTCGATCAAGCAGATCCGGACGTTCGTCGAGCTCAGCCAGCAGGGTGCCCAAACGTTGAAAAAACGGTGCGACATGCTTTACCAGCACCGGGTCGAGGTGGAAGAGAAAATCCGGGTCCTCGGGGAGCACCTGGAAAAAGTCGATCGAAAGATTGCCTATTTCACCGAGCAATACGTAAAAGCTTCGTCCTATGAAAGCGACTGGCTGGAGTCCTGAGCGCCAGGTGCCGGCAGCCGGCGGCTTGTCACCCAAGCCCTTCCGGGCGGAAGCGCCGCGCCATCTTTCCGGTCGCCAGTCCGATATCGATCTCGCGGACCAGCAGCCCCGCCTCGCCGTACCGCTGCCAGGCCAGGCATTCCCCGGACGGTGAAAGGATGGCGGTGGCGGCCTCCTGGTATGCCAGCGCATAATTCACACTCGCCATATAGATCCCGTTTTCAAGCGCCCTGCATTGGACGGCCCGTTCGTTGTATGGATTCCCGCTTCCTCCCCACTCCGTCAATTGTGGTTGCGGTTGCTCCGAACCTCCGAAAAAGGGATGGAACACGATCTTCGCCCCCCGCCGCGCAGCCCATCGGACCGTCTCCGGGTAACGGAATCCCTCATGGCAGATGGAGATGCCGAACGGGACCCCGCCCACTTCGAAAATCGATCTCCCGGTGCCGGGAACATAGAACGGATCCTCATTGGGATCGAGTTGCACCTTGGTCTGGCACCCCAGGATTTCGCCGCGGTCCGACAGGACGAAAGCCACATTGCGGATCCCCTCCGGAGACCCCCATTCCATGGGCAGGATGAGGTTTACCGCCCATCGTCGGGCCCATCCGCATACAGTGTTCCGGGCAGCCTCCAGCTTCTGGGGTTGGTGACTTTCCACCGGAAACCAGGTTGCCCTCAACCCCGGCAGGAACGTCTCCGGGAGGCAGAGCAAGTCCGCATTCTCGTCCGCCGCCTGACGGATCGATTCCTCCACCAGGGATAGCCCCTGTTCCATACTATCTGGAAACGGCAGCGAAGCCAGTGCGATTCTCATAGGGGTGTCCTCCCCCGGATCATGGTGCGTCCCTGCCCGATTCGGGCCACGTTTCGTGGAATACGATCTCCTCGAGGCTTTTCGTGTGCTTCTTGCCCGGCGTCGCGGCAGGATAACCGACGGGAAGCAGGAACAGGCAGGAGATATGCGGCGGCAGGTTCAGAATCCTGTCCACACGCTCCACATCCAGAAGGCCGACCATGCAGGAACCGAGTCCATAGGAAGCCGCGACAAGACTGATGTGTTCCATGGGGATGAGCGGCGTCGCATTCTCGAAAAGCCGCATGCGGGCGTACTTGTCCGGATAGGCGCACAGGTACCGGATGAAGTCCCTCCCGAACCGCTTGTCGTTGACCTGCCTGCCAAAATCGGTTTCCGGCTGATCCGCCAAGTCCCAATCCAGCTCCGCGCAGCAGGCGATTACGATCGGCGCGTCCGCGATCCACATCTGGCTGCCGGCGGCCAGGGCAAGGCGATGCTTTGTCCCGGCATCGGTAACCACGCCGAATACATGCCCCTGGTCGTTCCCGCCCGATGGGGCCAGTCGCGCAGCCTCCAGCATCTCGGCCAGCACAGGCCCGGGCACCGGATCCGGCTTGAACCGCCGGATCGATCTCCTGGCGATGATCGTCTGCATCAATTCCATGGAAACCTCCCAGGTGTCTTGATCCATTCATCTTGTCACGACAAGGAAACCGTCGCAAGACAATGGAAAAATTTGACTCATTGAATCTATATAATATACACTTATAATGAATAATAAAAGTGCATCGGAGGAATCATATGTGGATATGCAGCGGTTGTCATGACGAGAATCCGGCTGTGGATCTGCTCCGTACGCTGGGCAATGTCTTCTACGGTCTTTGTGTCCTGGTCGCCGTTCTGGTCTTCTTTGCGGCAGGGTCTATGCCCGCAGGCCATTTCCGAATCGGAACCGGAGTTTTGGCGGCCGTTTTGTCTTCGATCGCTTATATCGTACCCGCTGTAACGCTCAAGGCGCTCTCCGCAATCTTGGGAAATTCGGAGAAAACGAACGCATTGCTGCGCTACAAGATCGACATCGACCAGGACGAACGGGAAACCCGGAAGGACAATTGACAAACAAGTTCCTCTCTCCAGCAAGTTAACTCGCCGTTCCTTCGTTATAAAAAACACCCCAACAGCTGGACATGATCCAACCATTGGGGTGCATTTCACTGAACGGCGCGTTTTCTGAACGTTCGACGGTTCCGTTACGCTCCAAAAGCCTCGCGGTAGATCGCTTTCATCTCGTCCTTTTCCAGGATCTGCGGGTTGTTGCCCGGCGAACCGCTGTCGATCGCAGCCTGGATCATCGAATCCACCTTGCCGAAGAAGGCGGTTTCATCGATACCCCACCCCTTCATCGTGGGCACTTCGAGATCCGCGTTGTATTTTCGCAGCAGATCGACCAGCAATCCGGCCATCGCCTCGTCCGTGCGGCTGCCGCGCGCGATGCCCATCGTCTCCGCGATCCTGGCGTAGCGGGCGTAGTCGCCGCGGATGCTGTATGCCGTTACGGACGGCAGCAGGAAGGCGTTGCTGAGCCCGTGCGGCGCATGGAAGTTCGCGCCGATGGGTCGCGACATCCCGTGGACGGCACAGACGGAGGAATTGCTGAACGCCATGCCCGCGAGGCTGGAACCCAGCATCATGTTCTCCCTGGCGACGGCGTCGTCCGGATTCCGGAACG
>CAZNGQ010000245.1:0-3625 GCA_964572095.1 uncultured Oscillospiraceae bacterium | reverse complement strand
CTTTTTCCAATGGGTGACAAAAAACTCACCGATGCAAAACATAAAGAGCTGCTGGAAGAATTTGAGAAATTTGAAGAGAATGTAATAGGTAAAGGAAAACACGAAGAACTCCATAAACAGCTGGAAGAGTTTAACAGAAAATATTTAAAAAAATAGGAAAGGAGTAAATACAGATGAACAGACCAATAAAAAACAATGTTTACTGGGTCGGAAAAACTGACTGGGAGCTTCGCAGATTTCACGGAGATGAATATTCAACTCATAAAGGATCAACATATAACTCATATCTGATCAGAGAGGATAAAGTTGCACTTATCGATACCATATGGAAACCCTTCGCTAAGGAATATGTTGAAAACCTGATGAACGAAATTGACCTTAAAAAAATAGATTATATTATTGTAAATCACGCGGAGATAGACCATAGCGGAGCTCTTACCGAGCTGATGAGTCATATACCTGATACACCGATTTACTGTACTGCCAGCGGAATAAAATCGATAAAGGGCCATTTCGCGGGGCTGGATTGAATCCAGAGAAGGGATGGGCTGGAGAGCGGGCGAAGCTGGACCGCAAGGAATCGGAAGCCGAGGAGAAGTTCAAGAAGAAGTACAAGGTATCGGCGATCGGCGAAGTGGACGTGAAGCTGGAGCTTGATACCCGGCAAGTCGAAGAGGCCTTGGAGTCGAAGTTCCGGACCCAACGGGAAGAACTCCTGAAACTAATCCGGGAGATTGCCGAGCGGACGGCGACGGACGGCATGCGAGCCAGTGCGGTCGAGGCTCAACAGGCGAGGTAGGTGTGGCGGCAACCGGCGGAATCTACCTGAAGTACGGATCGCACCGGCACGCGGTCGGCGAATGTTCGCTGGCTGAACACCGGGAAACCGTGCTTTCAGACGAGAAGGTTGCGCTTTACATCCGCGTGCGGTGGGACATCGCGGGCATGCTGGTGCGCGACACGCCGGCGGAGATCTCGTCCGCAATCCGCACCCTGACGCAAGCATACAGCAACTGGGGGCGGGACATCGGGTTCTATTTTTCCGGTGGATCGGCTACGGCTCACACGATGCGAAACTCCGCCACCCTGGATGGCATTCGCGTTGTGCAGGACCCGTTCTTTCCGCAGGGGGACGGGGCCGAATACTCGACGCACAGAAACTACTCGATTGGCATCGAATGGGAGGAGGCCGTGAATCCGAAGTCGGGGCTCCTCTACTCGACCCAAGAGATTGTCGTCGAAGGAAACGGCGGGACCGCGTGGGAGTTTCAGACGCCGGTGGACGGGACCCCGGAAAGCTGGCCCAAAACGCGAAGGACGCCCGTTCGCGTGACGCAGTCCGGAACGGCCGTCGGATTCGGTGGCTTCATCCCGACACCAGCAGACCCGCTCTGGTCCAGCGAACCGCCCCTACACGGGGACAGTGTTCGGATCACCCGGCGGCGGCCGCGTGGGATTGAAAAATTGCGGGAAGTCAACTGGTTCTATTTTTTCGAGTTTCCGTCGAGGCCGAACGTAGCATTGCCGTGACATGTCGGAGGTTGCTATGGGATTGAAGGTTTGGCGCGGTGACGCTCAGGCGAGGGCCGACGTGTGGTACGTCGAAATAGATGGCGTCGGAAACGGCGATTACTTCTCCCTTACCATCAGCGGCAAGACGATCCTTGCAAGTGCCGGCGAGAAGGATGCCTCAGGCGAAGTGAGTGAGGTTTCGTCCGCCGGGATCGTGCAGTTGCTGCATGAAAAAATCCAGGACTCTGACATCCCGGAGTGGCAAGAGGTCGCGGCGGAACGCGGCTATTTGGATTCGCAGAGGGTCTGGCTCCAGGACGATGACGGGGCGACCCTGAAGTTGACCGGGCCATCCGATGGTACACCGATCACAATCAGTGCGGCGACGGGGACCTCGGTGAAGCCCGTGGTCAACGTGACTGAGACCGTAAAGGGTGTTGCGGCCGTCAACGAGGTCCAGACGATCACGATCCTCAATAGCGGCGACGTGACGGGCGGGACATGGACGGTGTCATTCAACGGGCAGACGGCGACAGGCCTCGCCGACGACATTTCCGCGGGCGACCTGGAAACGGCGATAGAGGCACTCAGTACGGTCGGAGCGGGCAACGTGTCTGTGACGGGTGCGTTCCCGGAGTGGTCCGTCGAGTTCCAGGGCACATTCGCGCACACCAACGTGCCGATGATGACGGCATCTGGGGCCGGCTTGACCGGCGGACACGCGGTGACGGTGGAGACGATTACCGACGGAGCAGCTGCGGGAAGCCTGAATGAGATTCAGCGGGTGACGTTTTCGTGGAACAACGGATCGGAGGTACATGGTGTCATTCAGACGATACTCGCTCCAGAGAACCTGGAGTCGGTCTCCCAGCCTGATCTGTCGTACGGATTCGAAACGCCATGGGACCCCACCAGTAGTTTGACACCGACCATGTTCCCGGCGGCCTGGAGACCGACTCGGGTTGAATTGGTGTCGGATATCTACGAGCCGTCCACCGACGTGCGAACCAAGGTTTGGGATATCGAGTGGGGCGGGGTGCATACCAGCGAAAATATCCCACAGTACCAGTGGTGGCAACAGGTCTGGAATTATGGCGTTTTTGCGTGGGAGGTCATTCCCACGTCTTCCGGAGTCGGCGACTTTGGCGATGCCGAGACGACCCAGGATGGAGGATCAGGTGACGGAGTCAATGAGGTACAGCGAGTAACGGTACCGGCAAGTTCGGGGGGGACGTTCACGCTTGACTTGAACGGCACACCGACCGCGGCGATCGCCTACTCTGCCACCGCGGCCACCTTGGCGGCGAACGTCCAGGCGGCCCTGGTCGCAGCCCTTGGGGCCTCCGCCGCGGCCGTTACGGTCTACAGTTCCTCGGCGGCGAATATCAAGCTGACCGTGACATTCGGCGGTGCGTTCGCGGCAACGGACATTGCCGAAATGACCGGGGACGGATCGTCCCTGACCGGAGGCACCATCGTAGTCGACACCACTGCCGTGGCGGTTACCCCAGTCAATGAGGTCCAGACGGTCAGTTTGTCCGACAACCCGACCGGTGGCGTCTTCACGTTGTCATTCGGGTCCGACGCAACGACGGCTCTCACCTACGACGAGTCGGCGGCCGACGTACAATCTGGCCTAGAGGCACTGGCGAGTATCGGTGCGGGCAATGTGGCGGTGTCGGGTTCGCTCGGAGGCCCGTGGACAGTGACATTCCAGGGGGCGCTCGCCGCAACGGACGCGGCCCTGCTTGCCGGAGACGGCCACAACCTCACAATCACGGGCACCCAGACGATCACTCTCTTCCGTGCCTACGATCGCATCTACACCGGTGGTGCTTGGGACGCCTCCACGCTGATCTATACGGTCCCCACCGGCTACAGTCCAGTCGACGACGGCGTGGCTGTGGGGGACGCGGCAACCATTTGCATCGACGACGCGGTCGGCGGGGCCCCCTATCTAGCCCGTGTGACCGCCCGCGACGCGACGACGATCACCCTGAGCAGTGACACGATTGAGGGAACGGCCCCAGCTACCGGAACACGGACCTGCATGGTTGGGGTCATTGCTCCCACGGGGCCACACCACTGGGACGATGACGCCAACTGGGATACC
>CAZNGQ010000244.1:0-3635 GCA_964572095.1 uncultured Oscillospiraceae bacterium | reverse complement strand
ATGCCGTCCGGCGGCGACATCTGCCGCTTCTCTACGCGCCGGCGGCGCTGATGATCCTGGCTTTCTGCATCCCGTCCGGCCTGAACAGGATCCCCTACCAATTGGTCTCCACCACGGCCGGCTGGGTCAATGTCCCGCGCAACGACGTCTGGGACATGCTGTTCTACGCCTACTACATCGGGTACATGGTCATCGGCCTGGTCCTGGTCGGACGATGGGGCATCCGATCCGACGTCCGCCAGGACCGGAGGATGGCCGGCTCGCTGATCGCGTCTTTCGCGGCCGCTTTTCTCCTCGGCACGCTGACCGACATCCTGTCGAGCCGACTGTCGTTCACAATGCCGCAGATGGCGCCGGCATTTCTGGCGATTCCGCTGACCGCGATCGGCTATAACATACGCCGGAACGGGCTCATGGCCGACGGACCTCCGGATCCGAACCTGCAGATCATGAACGGGTCGATCCGCTCCACGATCTTCCGTTTCATGATCGGCCTGATGCTGGTATGCGGGGGTGCCAACATCGGCCTGCACCTGCTGTTCTTCGGGGATAAACCGCTGAAGGAAATCCTCCCCTTCAGTGGTTTCATGTTTTTCATCTCGATGGTTATCTGGCTGATCGGGCGTTCCCGCCTTGGCGACGCCGCCAAGGAGAAAGCGATCGCCATCGGGGCCGGGCTGATCGTGCCCATCGCCACCGCCCAGCTCTCCCAATCGTTCGGGGCCACCGCCTGGGTGTTCGTTTTCGCCCTGGTCCTGATCAGTCTGCCCTACAACCGGTTGACCATCCTGGTGTCGATCATCCTGTCCGCCATCTATACCCAGTTCCTGCTGTATGCGGCTTCGCCGGTCCGGACGGTCGTGATCACCGGTGCGGACGCTGTCGCGCGGACGATCCTGCTCGTGATCACGCTGTTGCTCGGGGTCTATGTGAACCGGCTGTATGTTTCCAAACTGAAAGAGGTCGCCGAGCAGGATGCGCTGCAGCGCATCATCGCCTATGTCTCTTTCGATTTTGTCAGTGTCGATCAGAATTCCCTGGATGAAAAGGTCACCCGCATGCTGTGCAAGGTTGGGGAATTCCTACAGATCGACCGCTCCTATGTGTTTCTTTTCAACCCGGACAAGACCACGATGTCCT
Source organism: uncultured Oscillospiraceae bacterium (assembly GCA_964572095.1). Lineage (GTDB taxonomy): Bacteria > Bacillota > Clostridia > Saccharofermentanales > UBA5734 > JAAYKS01. The sequence goes on along the minus strand of CAZNGQ010000244.1, from coordinate 2,495 downwards.
ACACCCACGAGTGGTGCCGGGAGGGGATCGGCCCCGAGATCGGAACGATCGAGGATGTTCCGCTGGACGTGTTTCCCTGGTGGATGGGACAATTGCGCGACCGGAAGCAGGTTCTGATCGCCGATGTCGGCGAAATGCCGGCCGAAGCGGAGAGGGAAAAAGAACATCTCATAAGGCAGAACATCGTGTCCCTCTTGTCGATCCCCATCGAGATCGACGGAGAAGCCGTCGGATTCCTCGGGTTCGACCAGGTTGTGTCGCACCGGGCCTGGACGGAGGAACATGCGAAACTCCTGACCGTTCTGGCGAATCTGGTGGCGGACGGCATCATCCGGACCCGAAGCGAGCGGGAGATCGAGCGGATGGCGTTTTCCGACCATTTGACCGGGTTGCCCAACCGGCGCCTGTTCGAGGACAGGCTTTCCCAGGCGATCCACCTGTCGCGCCGAACCGGCAGGATGGTCGGTGTTCTTTTTTTGGATCTGGATGGGTTCAAGGCGGTCAACGACACACTCGGACATAAAAGCGGAGACCTCCTGATCGGCGAAGTCGGACGCGGACTGACCGCACACCTGCGCAAGACCGATACCGTTGCGCGATTCGGCGGGGATGAATTCCTGGTCCTGCTCAACCAGATCTCGGACGTCAAGGATATCTCCCTCATCGTCGGCAACATCATGCGCCTGTTTGAACAGCCGTTTTCCCTGGGCGGGGAGAATTACTATATCACCGCCAGTGCGGGTGTCGCGGTTTTTCCGATCGACGGGGAGGACCCCGAGACACTGGTCAAGAACGCGGACATCGCCATGTACAAGGCCAAGGCGAAAGGCAAGAACCAGTTCATCCTGTGCACGGAGGACATGAAGTCCGAAGTCTATACCAGCATGGTGCTGACCAACAGCCTGTACCGCTCACTGGAACGCGGCGAGATGTCGATCCATTACCAGCCGCAGGTGGATGTGGCGTCCGGCCGGATTGCGGGCATGGAGGCGCTCATGCGCTGGACCAGTCCGGAACACGGCTCCGTCCCGCCGGGGGTGTTCATCGACCTTGCAGAACGGAACGGCCTGATCGGCAAGTTGGGGGAGTGGGTCTTGCGGTCGGCCTGCACCGATTGCCGGAGGCTGATCGGCCTGGGGTACGGTCCGCTGCGCATGGCGGTCAACCTGTCGATCACGCAGTTCCGCAATCCCAGGCTGGCTGAACTCATCGAAGGGATCCTGCAGGAAACCGGGCTGGAACCCTCCTGCCTGGAGTTGGAGATCACCGAGAGCATCGCAAACCGGGAGGCCGGCCAGATCGTCGACGTACTCGACCGGCTCAAGCGCCTCGGCGTCTGTGTGGCCATCGACGACTTCGGGACGGAATACTCCTCCCTGAGCCGGCTCAAGACGCTCCCGATCGACCGGTTGAAAATCGACATGCAATTTATACGCGGCATCGAGCGGAGTGAAAAGGACCGCGCGATCATCCGCGTCATCATCAATTTGGCGAGCAGCCTGGGGCTGCAAGTCATCGCGGAAGGCGTGGAGACCGCGACACAGCTGGACTTCCTCACACAGCAATCGTGCGATGAAGTCCAGGGTTTTTATTTTCATCGGCCCATGCCGATCACCGAGATCGAGCGGATCCTCGAAACGTCGCGGCAGAACACAGTCGCGTCGGTCGAGAACCGGCGGTAAAGGTAAGCAGACGTCAACCGAATCCATGGGAAATTCGGAAAAGGACGTCATTTTTCGATCGCGTAACCGGCGGCGACCCATGCCGAGTAGTTTCCACTCAGCCGGTAGACGGTGGTGAATCCGGCGTCAACCAGCTTCTGGGCGCCGGCGATGGAGGCGCTGTCCGAGTGGCAGTACACCAGGTACGTAGCGGTTTTGTCCAGCATCGGGATCGCCTTGTCGAGCGACCCGTCCCCGACGTAATAGTTGATTGCCCCCGGCAAGTGGCCGTTGGCGTAGTTGGGGGAGACGTCGATGATGACCAGCGCCGGCATGCTGTCGATCAGCGCCTTTGCTTCGGCAGGGGTCACGTCGACATACCCTTTCATCATGCCCGACGTCGGCATGGTTTCAGCCGGCATTGGGGAGGTAGTCATAGCGGTGGTCGCCATGGCAGTAGTCGCCATCGGTGTTGTACCCATCGGCGTCGTCGCCATAGTAGTCGTAGCGGTCGTTCCGCCTGTAGCGCAACCGACTGCCAGCGTGCCGACCAGGGTCAGCATCAGGATCGAGGTCAGTAGTCTTTTCATATCAGTACCCTCGCTTTATGGTTCCAGTCAGGCCAATCGCCTGTGGTTCTATGTGTTCATTATAAAAAAATTAGACCATATATCACGGCGCACGACCGTGAGCGAGGTCACACACGGACGTTCATGATATTCTGAGTGCAGTATCCATAACTGCCCGCACGGATCGGAGGTGTATCATGCCTGTTCGAATCATCACGACGATCGCAAGCGTCATCACGATCGGATTCGGGGTCTGGCACTTTTT
>CAZNGQ010000243.1:0-3680 GCA_964572095.1 uncultured Oscillospiraceae bacterium | reverse complement strand
GCGAATCCGAGTCGTATCGGTGGTTGCATAAGGACACCTCCCTGTCGTCTGCGGCATGTTGGCTGATGCCTTAACTGTAGGGGAAGTGATGAATATTTTCAAGATTGCGACTAAAAGTTTTAGCAGAAATGAGTCGTGTTTCAGTTACCGCACGCCCGCCCCGTCCGGGAGGACGACCCGGCAGACCTGTTCCACCACGTCCGCGTACAGCGTCGCCCCGGTCTCGCGCAGGTCGTACACGCGCAGGACGTCCGGCAGCGTCACCGTTGCCTCCGCTTCTTTCCAACGCGGCAGCGACTCGATCACGTCGGCACGGTACACCGGTTCGCCGTCCGGATTCTCGTCCTGCGGGAAAATCGCCGCGTAAAAGATATTGGACTCCACCAGGTCCTGGAAAAAGTGGCTGCCGTAAGACAGTTCCGGCATGAGCCCCGCGGACTCGAACGCAATCTCGCCAAGCGCCGCCATTGCGGAGATCTCGGCAAACCGCACCGGCACGCCGAGCGACGGCGTCGTCGTCCCCCACCGGCCCGGCCCCATCAGCAGGGCGGACAATCCGCCCTCCGCGATCTTCGCGTTGATCCGCCCGATCTCCCGCGCAACGGTGAACCGGTCCCGCTCCGGCAGCGACACATAGGCTTCGGGATGCACGAGCACAAGCAGGTCCAGGCGCAGCGCGACGTTGCCGCCCATGAATCCGGACCGGATCGAAAACAGCGTCCGCCCGCCCTCGCCGACCGCCGGCATGGGGATCGCCGGCCCGATCGACCGGGTCTGGAGCGGACGGCACTGCAGCAGGTTGATCCGCAGCACCCCGTCCCGCTCCGGATTGGCGGCGTACTCGATGTCGACCGGGTAGTCGTAGACCGACTCGATGCGTTTCATCATGCGGCGCAGCAGGTCGGCGAAATCCGTCCCCGTCAGCAGGCGGTCGAATGTCAGGACCCAGGGAACCGCGTCAAGGGAGAGGTTGTATGCGCGCGCGGCGATCGCCGCCTCCCGGTCTTCTTCCCCGATCAGGTTGGCGTCGATCTCGGGCGCCTGCCGCAGGACGTCCCGGACGGGCAGGCTGCGGAACGCGTTTGTTTCCAGATCCAGCACGTCCGCGGTGTGCTGCGAGAACCGGGCACGGTCCCGCCCGGCCACCGGCACCAGGGAGGGCCGGTCGAGCGCGACGATGCGCGGGTAGTCGCCGGACACCCGGTCTACCGCCCGCGTCCCAAGCCCGAACACCAGCCGGGACATGCCGGCCGAACCATCGATGCTCTTGTCCCACACATATAGGTTGGAGGAGTTGCCCATTCCCGCGAGCAGCGGGAAAAACAGCCGGCCGTGGTGGTCGCCGGAGACCCGCTGCACCAGCAGGGCCATCTGTTCGTCCTTGCCCTGCAGCCCGCGCTTCCGCCGGTAGGCGAGCGCGTCGGGGTTCATCGTGCTGGCATAGACCTGCCGGACAGCCGCCTCGAACTGCCGGTACCGGACGTCCGGGGTGCCTTGGTTCGCGCAGAACACGCTTTCATACTTGCCGGCGAACGCGTTGCCGAAATTGTCCTCTAAAAGGCTCGACGAGCGGACGATGATCGGGGAGTTGCCGAAATAGTCGAGCATCGCCGTGAACCGTTCGCGGAGCGAGGACGGGAAGGCGCCGTTCTCCAGGCGTGTCCGCAGCTCGTCCGCGAGCTCAAAGTAGCCCTCGTCGGTGTTTTGCCGCAACCGCAGCCGGAAACAATCGTTGTGGACCAGGTAGGTATAGTAGACATCCGAGCCGACATAGAAGGAGTCGTGCCGTTCCAGCCGGCTGTTCCAATCCATAGTTGGATCCGCGGCCAGAATGGCGCGCGCCAGCAGCATGCCGGCCGCCTTGCCGCCGATCGGGCCGGTGCCGATCTCGCGATGCTGGATGTCGAGAAAATCCTGCAGTGACAGGAACCGTTCCGCCAGCCCGCCGATGCGCTCGTCCGTTCCGAACAGCATGTAGATGAGGCGCCGCCGCCATTCCAGTCCTTCCGGCGAATCCGCCGGCAGCTCGGCCGCCTGCTCCGCCTCGAGAAAGACCCGGTCCCAGTAATCCAGCTGGCGCGCGCCGCCCGCACCCGGAATCCGGCTTGAAAACAACGCCGCCGCCTCGGTGCTGGCCGTGACCGGCGTGATCTCCGTACCCTCCGGATCGAGCCGGTGCGGCAGGAACATCGTGGGGGAGTAGCGCTCCCAGACCTTGAGCGGGTGCAGGTAGAGCGTGCCGCCGATGTTGTACAGGTCGAGCAGCAGCTGGGTGGTTTCACGGATGCGGGCGATCGTCTCATAGGAATGCCGTCCGCGCAGCAGTGCGAAATAGGCCACCGTATCCAGTTCGAACAGGTACGGACAGGTGCTGCGAAAAAAGTTGCCGGTCATCAGGTCGCTGCACCACTCGTGGGTCAGCCCGGTCAGGCAGTCGAACACGTAGAACGCCTGGCATCCTTCTTCCGTGACGACCCGGTGGACCTCGGCGGTGAACGCCTCGAACCCGCGGAATGCGTCCACCTCGCAGACCCGGATCCGGGGGTCGGGATCGACGACGGGCGGATGCTCGCCGAACCGGAAGTAGATCACCCGTCGACCATCGGCCAGCGCCTGTCGCACCATCCGTGTCGTGAAAAACCGGTAGTCCTCGATATTGTCCACTTGCCAGACGACATTGTCGCCGAGCCGGATGCTGTCCAGCACGAGATCCAGCGCCTCGAGTCCGGACCGGATATGCCCGAATGGGGAAGAGATCGAAGATGTCATGTCCATGGGATCACCTCGCAGGATGGAAACATCGGAGTATGGTGCCTGGAAAACAAATGCCGGAACGGCTCGTCCGTTCCGGCATCGTTGCCTTACCGATATTGTAGCAGATTATCCGTTTTCGCCCTGGAATGACAGTGATCGAACGAGGGAAGACACGGACCGATGCTAGTGGCTGACAACAAAGCAAAAAGGATGGCCTGCCGGATCGATCATGGTGATCCATTTCTCCGGATTCTCCTGGTAGTCAGCCTTCCGTGCTCCACATGACAGTGCATGCTGGACAGCGCCTTCCATTTGCTCTTGATCTTGAACTCTAAAATCCAGGTGTACCATCTGTTGTTGCGCATCCGGCATATCCGGCCATACGGGAGGGTTATATTCCTCATTTTTCTGAAATGCGATCAACACCCCGCCGGACGGATTCGCAATTTCCGTCCACTCGTCGTCACCCTTGAATTTGCTCCATCCAAGAAGCCGGATATAAAAATCCGACAACGCTGCGACATTTTTGCAGTCCAGCACAATTGCGTCAAGAGAGATGGGTAGAAGTATCTTTTCATTCATAACAACTCACCTGTCCAGACGAAAAAATATCATATCTGAATTATATACATTCTCGTCTATATTGCACGCATCGTTCGGGAGCGACACATCCATTCCGGCATATGGAACAGAAAAGCCGGAACGGCGAACCGTTCCGGCTTCATTGAATCACTTGAGATGAGGTGAATCCACCCGCTTACCCGCGGCTCATTTTGTCGATGGCTTCCCACAGCCCGTTCAGGTAGGCGATGCCGAGCGCGCGGTCATACAGGCCGTATCCCGGGCGTCCGTTCTCGTCCCAGATCATGCGGCCGTGGTCCGGTCGCACATAGCCGTCGAAACCGGTGTCGTAGAATGCCTTGACG
>CAZNGQ010000242.1:0-3708 GCA_964572095.1 uncultured Oscillospiraceae bacterium | reverse complement strand
TGTATGGGATATCTATTTGATCGTAAATAAAATTCGGCCTGCACGATACAGCGGGGGGGCGGCAACCCTGCCTCCCGCCCGCTGTACATGGTATGGGACAACTACTGGTTATTTCTCTTCGATGCCGTTCGGATACCTGTCACGGGCATGGTAATGGGTGTGGAGCAGCTCGTGCGCCTTGTGCCCGTTGGGCTCGCCAAGGAAATCATGATACAGTTCCTGCAGCTGTTTGTTCTTGTGGGACTTGTGTTCCGGGAGCGCCGTATCCTCTTCGTAAAGGGCACGGGCACGCATGGAGCGCACATCGATGTCCATCAGATCCTGCGCGTGGATCTGCGGCTGTCCGCCGCCGCAGACGCAGCCGCCGGAGCAACCCATGATCTCGATGAAGTGATACTGCGGTGCCGATCCGTCGCGGATCGCGTCCAGAAGGCTGGCGGCCGCGCCGGTGCTGTGGGCGACCGCGACGCGGACTTTCATGCCGGCGATCTCGACTTCGGCTTCCTTGATGCCTTCCGCGACGCCGCGGACAGCCTGGTACTCGAAGTTCGGCAGGTCCTTGCCCTCGAGAATGTCGGCCACGGTCCGCAGCGCGGCTTCCATGACACCGCCGGTCGCGCCGAAGATGACAGCCGCGCCGGTGTACTCGCCGAGCAGGTCCATATCCGGGCCGGAATCGGGCAGGTTGTTGAAGTCGAGACCGGCCTGCTTGATCATTCTGGCCAGTTCGCGGGTGGTCAGGACGTAATCGACGTTTCGGAGTCCGTCGTTGACCATCTCTTCCCTGGCTGCTTCGGTCTTTTTGGAGGTACAGGGCATGACCGACACCACGACGATGTCCTTGGGGTCGATCCCCTTCTTCTCCGCATAGTAGGTCTTGGTCAGGGCTCCCTGCATCTCGTGCGGAGACTTGCAGGTGGACAGGTTGTCGAGGAATTCCGGATAATAGAACTCGCAGAAGCGGATCCAGCCCGGAGAACACGAGGTGATCATCGGCAGCTTGCCGCCGTTCTTGATCCGGTTCAGGAGTTCCGTGCCTTCTTCGAGGATCGTCAGGTCGGCACCGAAGTTGACGTCATACACCTTGTTGGCGCCCAGCCGCTTCATGGCGGTGAACATCTTGCCGGTGACGCGCGTTCCGATCGGGTTGCCGAATTCCTCGCCGAGCGCGGCGCGGACGGCGGGAGCGACCTGCATGACCACATGCTTTTTCGGATCGTTGATGGCGTCCCAGACCTTGTCGACGTCTTCCTTTTCATACAGCGCCCCTACCGGACAGGCGATGATGCACTGACCGCAGTAGACACAGGGCGCGTCCGCCATGCTGACATCGTAGGCGGGGCCGACCTTGGTTTCAAAACCGCGGTTGATGAAGGAAAGCAGACCGATCTTCTGGACGTTCTGGCAGGTGTTGACACAACGACCGCACTTGATGCACTTGGTGTCGTCTCGGACGATCGAGTGGGACAGGCTGTCGACCGTGCCCTTGCTCATGACTCCCTTGAACGAGTTGCCGCGGATGCTGTACTCCTCGCACAGGTCCTGAAGCTCGCAGTTCTTGTTGCGGATGCACTCCAGGCAGTTCTGGTTGTGATCCGACAGGATGAGTTCCAGGGTGGCCTTGCGGGTGTTGCGCACCCGCCCGGTGTTGGTTTTGACGACCATGCCGTCGCTGACCGGGTAGACGCAGGCCGTGCACAGGGCACGGGCGCCTTCGACCTCGACCAGGCACACGCGGCAGGAACCGACTTCGTTGATCCCCTTCAGGTAGCAGAGGGTCGGAATATGCATGCCGGCCTTGCGGGCGGCTTCCAGAATCGTGTAGTTCGACGGGACTTCCACCTGGATGCCGTCGATGGTGACTTTTACATTGCTCAAAAGACTCACGCTCCTTTTTGGCGCCGTGTCACTTGCGGACGACAGCCTTGAATCTGCAGGCTTCCATACACGCGCCGCACTTGATGCACTTTTCCGCATCGATGCTATAGACCGTCTTCCCAAGCTCGCCGCTGATGCAGGCGACCGGGCATTTTTTTGCGCAAAGCCCGCACTTGCGGCAGAGATCCGGGATGATCGAGTAGGTCAGCAATCCCTTGCATACGCCGCAGGCACACTTTTTGTCAAAGACATGGGACTCGTATTCGTTGCGGAAATAACGGAGCGTCGAAAGGACCGGATTCGGAGAAGTCTGGCCGAGGGCGCAGAGCGATCCGTCCTTGAGCGCCACCGCGACGCGCTCCAGATCCTTGAGATCCTGAGCCGTACCTTCGCCGCCGGTGATCTTTTCAAGGATTTCCAGCATACGCCGGGTGCCGATGCGGCAGACCGAGCATTTGCCGCAGGATTCATCCACGGTGAATTCGAGGAAGAATTTTGCGATATCGACCATACAGGTCTCTTCGTCCATGACGATCATGCCGCCCGATCCCATCATGGAACCGATGGCGACCAGTGTGTCATAGTCGATCGGCGTGTCGAGATGCTCGGCCGGGATGCAGCCGCCGGAAGGGCCGCCGGTCTGGACCGCCTTGAACCCCTTGCCGCCGGGAATGCCGCCGCCGATGCCGTAAACGATCTCACGGACGGTGGTGCCCATCGGGATTTCGACCAGGCCGACGTTGTTGACCTTGCCGCCAAGCGCGAAAACCTTGGTCCCCTTGCTTTTCTGCGTTCCGATGGAGGAAAACCACTCCGGGCCCTTCCGCAGGATGACCGGGATGTTCGCATAGGTCTCGACGTTGTTCAGGATGGTCGGGCGGTCAAACAGGCCTTTGACCGCGGGGAACGGCGGACGCGGGATGGGGTTGCCGCGCTTGCCTTCAATGGAGCGCATGAGAGCGGTTTCCTCGCCGCAGACAAAGGCGCCGGCGCCGAGGCGGATCTCCAGGTCGAAATCGAAACCGGAGCCGAGGATGTCCTTGCCGAGGAGTCCATATTCTTTCGCCTGCCGGATCGCGTTTTCGAGACGTGCCACGGCCAGCGGGTATTCCGCACGGATATAGATGAAACCCTGGGAAGAACCGATCGCGTAACCCGCGATCGCCATGGCTTCCAGTACGCTGTGCGGATCGCCTTCCAGTATGGAGCGGTCCATGAACGCACCCGGGTCGCCCTCGTCGGCGTTGCAGCAGACGTATTTGACGCCCGCGGGCTGAACCGCCGCGAATTCCCACTTGGTGCCCGTCGGGAAGCCTGCGCCGCCGCGTCCGCGAAGACCGGAGGTCTTGATTGCCGCGATGATCGACTTGGGGTCGGCCTTTTTCACAAGGATGTCCGCCAAGGCGCGGTAGCCATCCAGCGCGATGTATTCGTCGATGCTTTCCGGGTTGATCACGCCGCAGTTACGAAGCGCGATACGAAACTGACGGTTGAAAAAATCCGTCTGTTCGAGCTGGGTTGCAAGTTGCGTCTGGTTTGCAGGCATGATCAAACCTCCTTGTACTTTGCGAGGATGGCAGGGATTTCTCCCGGTGTCAGCCTGCCGTACACGTCGTCGCCGATCATGATGACCGGAGCCAGTCCGCATGCGCCTACGCACCGGCAAGCATTGATCGAAAACTTGAAGTCCGGCGTGCATTCTCCGGTCTTGATGCCCAGGTTCGTCTGGATGGCGTCGAGGATTTTGCTCGCACCCTTGACATAGCACGCCGTTCCAAGACAGCAGCTGACCTGGTTCTCCCCTTTGGGACTGAGTGTGAAGAAGGAATA
>CAZNGQ010000241.1:0-3718 GCA_964572095.1 uncultured Oscillospiraceae bacterium | reverse complement strand
GGGAAAGCAAGAAGACCCACTTGTACCGCCACCGCGGCAACCAGCAGCAGGATCACGACGACAACCCAGCGATTGATAACGCTCTTGAAAAACGGTCTCATGCCCCGCCCCTCCTTATCAACCCAACGTCGCCTGCTCGACATCGCACAGATCCAGGGCGTTCTCCCGTATGATGTCCGTTACGAAAACCAACCGGAAACAATGGCCATGCTGGATCCAGGCGGTCGACCGGGCTTGTCCAAACGGCGTGTCCGGATTCGGATCCAAGTTGATGAAAATCCCGGGACGTTCGGACTCGACGAGAGAACCCTGCTGGATCCAGGCCGCGAGCTGGGCGTCGGTATCGGTCTCGTCCAGATTCCACTGGAGCAATGCGTACCGTTCTCCCATATGATCTACATCGATCTGTTGCGTCACCCGATCGGGCAGGCTGGTCAGGATGATCACGGTGGCCCGGATTCCGTCCGGCAGATTCGCCAGCCGAAACCAGCCGGCATCCCGCCACCCGAAGCGTTCCGCCAAACCTGCCAATTTCACCAGGATGTCCCGTGGATAGAGTCCGCCGCCGCCGTCCATCGAAGCGACCAGCGCCTCTTCGGCCGGAAAGCGGAGCGAGGAGATGTGCAAGGTCGTATCCTGCTCGGCTAAAAGGCGTTGGCGGAAGGTCTCGAGCCCGAGACCCGCGCACAAAGACGGCTCATACTCCTCGACAACCGGCAGCACATAGCCTTTGTCCACCACATAGAAGGCTCCTGACAATGGGAACGTGTAGCTTTCAACCCCCATGTCGGAGGGGGAACCCGACAGTCCGACGACAATCCGTGCTCCGGGCGTAAAGACCGGGAATGAATCGCATCGGCCGATTCCGGTGGAAGCCACGATATCCCGTCCGGCAGACAGAGGCGTTTCCTCGACACCATCACGCCGGCACAGCAACTCAACGATACGGAGCCGGTATACGACTGACTTAAACGAGAACGGAACCATGCTTTGGAAGAACACCACCGCTCCGGGCGCTCTCGCGATCGAGGCGGTGACTTCCATATCGGCGGCTGTTGGGTCGGGATGTATGAAATCGGGCTTTGCCTCGACGACTTCGGCCACGATATAGGCGTCTGCCATGCGGACCATATGCGAACCAAATGGATTACGCGTGTTGGCCATGGACTCTTTTTCCACTGCCACCGGATAAGCCTTCCGCAAGACAGCCAAACGCTCGGGATCGAGCCGGCCGACCGCCCACGGTTGGGAGAACAGCCCGGACTTGCGTGCCAGCATACCGAAGCCGAAGGCCAGCAGAGCGACGAGCAACAGGGCTGCAACTGCAGCCCAGCGCTTTGCGACACGCATGAGAAACGGCTTCACATCCCTACCTCCAACTCAGCCCAACTTCGCCCGTTCGACATCGCATAGGTCCAGGGCTTCTTCGCGTGTGATATCCGCTTCAAAAATCAACCGGAAACAATGGCTATACTGGATCCAGGCGGCCGTCCGGACTTGTTCAAACGGCGTGTCCGGCTTTGGATCCATGTTGATGAAAATCCCGGATCGCCCGGACTCGACGAGGGATCCCTGTTGGATCCAGACCGCGAGCTGGGCGTCGGTATCGGTTTCGTCCAGGGTCCACTGAAGCGAGACGAAATGTTCTGCCACCTCTCCCGCTTCAAATCGCTGCGTCACCCGTTCGGGCAGACTGGCAAGGCTGATCAGGTAGATCCGGCTCGTATCCGGCAGATTCGCCAGCCGGAACCAACCGGAGTCCTGCCACCTAAAGCGTTCCGCCATCCCAGCCAATTCTTCCAAGGCATCCACGGGATAGAGTCCTCCGCCGCCGTCCAGTGAAGCGACCAATGCCTCTTCCGAGTGAAACAGGAACGAAATATGGCCAGCGGACCGTTTCAGTTCGTCCTGGAGACGCTGACGGAAAGTCCCAAGTTGGAGCCCGGCACACAGGGACGGTTCGAACTCCTCGAAGGCCGGCAGTACATAATCCCCGTCCACCGCGTAGAAAGTGCCTGTCATGTGGAAGACATAGCGGGTATACCCCATGTCGGAGGACGATGAGGACAGCCCGATGACGATCCGCGTTCCGGGTGTGAAGACGGGATAGGATTGAAACCAGCCGATTTCAACAGAGGCCACGATTTCCTGCCCGGCAGGGAAGGACGATTCGGCGACGTCCCCTCGCCGGCAAAGTGTTTCGGTGATGCGGAGTCGGTATGCGACCCGCTCAAAGGCCCGTGGGTACATGCTTTGGAAGACCACTACCGCTCCTTGCGCATTCGCGATCGCCGCGGTGACCTCCCGATCGACAGCGGTCGGGTCGGGATGAATGAACTCGGGCATTGTCTCGACAACCTCGGCCACGACATAGGCATCTGCCCTGCGAACCATATGGGAGCCGAATGGATTGAGACTGACGATGCTGGATTCCTCTTCTACCGCAATGGGATAGGTCTCCCGCAGGGCGTCCATCTGTGTAGGAGTGAGCCGGAGGCCCTGGTCACCCTGGGAAGGCGCGCGACCGGCTTGCACCAGCGCAATCGTCAGTGGCACCGCAACCGCGACAACGAGCAGCAGGGCTGCAACCATAATCCAGCGGGTCTGAACAGATCCGGTTTTCCGACTCATATTCAGTCCCTCCTCAGAATCGGATTCTCGGCCGGGTAGATCACCGTCGTCATCGCAGCTGACCCGTCCGGGCGGCAGGTGTCGAGTTGTCGTACCGTGAGCGGGTATTGATACCAGGGAGCGATGCGGTCGACAGCGGGATGCGGGATGACCGGTAGGCTGCCGACCCGCATGCCGCCGGTCTTGTTGGCCGGCCAGAAATGCGCCTCTTTTCCTTCGAATGCGCCATAAATGAAATATCGCCTGGAGTCGGCCAATCCCTGCGCATACAAATCGGTGCCGTCCACTTTCGTCAGGCCTTCCGGCAGATGGTCGGGATCCGGGTATTCCATCGGGATGCACTGCCCAAAGGAAGAGGTGACATCCTTTTCCATCGCCACATTCGGCGGATAGACGGCCGAAAAGACGGAACGGTCCTGGACGGTCTCCACAAAGATCTCGACGGGGAAATACCCGATCTCGCCGAGCGGGGGGTCCCCTTCGCGGTATTTGATCCGGGTGCCCCAGAACCAGAACTGCATCTCCCCGGTCTGGTCGACAAAAGCGAAGACGGAGCCGTCGACGCCGTCCAGACTCAACCGATTCGTAGAGAGGCCGTATTCATCATGGTCAGAGGACCCCGGAAAAATGCGGGAATAAGTCACCCCGGGCTCGGCCGGTTCCGTCGCCGTGATGGCCGGCACATAGGCCAGCGAATCGGACAGAAATCCCGTCTTGCGCGCCAGCATGCCGGAGGCAAAAGCCAGCAGAGCGACGAGCAACAGCGTTGCAACGATCATCCATAGGGGCCGGATGGATCTGGATTTCCGTCTCATGCTACAAGCTCCTCCGGAGTGGATGTACCATCGGACAAATCACCGTCGTCGTCGCGGCGGAACCGTCCGAACGACGGGTGTCGAGCCGTCGGACCGTGAGCGGGTGTTGAACCTCAGGGTTTCTGCCGTCGGAGTAGGTTTGCAGGATGACCGGCAGGCTGCCGCGCTCCATGCTGCCGGTCCGGTCGGCAGGCCAGAATTGAGCCTCTTTCCCCTCGAATGCGCCATAGACGAAATACTGCCTGGCGTTAGCGGAACCCTGCGCATACACA
>CAZNGQ010000240.1:0-3738 GCA_964572095.1 uncultured Oscillospiraceae bacterium | reverse complement strand
GCGGCACATACTGGTCCGACCTGCGCAAGCAGAACGGGCATGAAAAGCCGTACGGCGTCAAGATCTGGTACATCGGGAACGAGCCGGACGGACCGTGGCAGGTCGGCAGCTGGGAAAAAGACCCGCGCGGGCTGGGCGTCAAGACGCACGAAGTCTCCAAGGCGATGAAGTGGGCGTCCCCGGGCATCGAGACCGTCGCCGCGGTGTCGTCGTCACCGTTCGGGACCGTGTACCCCCGCTGGGACCAGGAAGTCCTCGAGCAGTGCTACGAGTCGGTCGACTACATCTCGCTGCACCACTACCATCCCGCTCCGCTCGGCGACATGGCCGCGCTGCTCGGCGGATCCGAGACCTTCGCCAAATACATCGACACCGAGATCCGGCTCTGTGATTTCATCCAGACGAAACAGCGCTCGCGCAAGCAGATGATGATTTCGCTGGACGAGTACGGCAGCATGATGATGCCCAAGAAGGAGTTCCGGTACGGGAACGGCGAGAATCCCAACGGGTTCGTGTTCGACCTGCTGAACCCCGACAAGCACTACGTGCGCCACGACCCGGACAACTGGGAAACCCGCCGCATGCGCGCGCGCGGCAGCCAGATGCTGCAGGCCCTCACGATGGCGTCGACGATGCTCACGATGATCAACCGCGCGGACCGCGTCAAGATCGGCTGCATGACCGGCGGGCTCGGCGCGCTGGCCGCGACCGACCGCGAGCATGTGTGGGAAGCCGCGACACGCATCCCCTACACCCAGCTGATCCAGCTCGGGCGCGGTGTGGCGCTGCGCGGGTCCGTGGAGTGCGACACGTTCGACGTGCCGGGCTACGCGATCGACAATTTCCGCCAGTACGACACGATGGAAGGCCTCCCGTACATCGAGACCGCGGCGGCGCTGGACGAAGCGACCGGCGACCTCAACGTGTTCGTGATCAACCGCAACTGGGAACAGGACACCGCGCTCGAGCTCGATGTCAGCGGATTCGCGGGCTACGCGTTCGCGGAGCAGACCCAGCTCTACTCCGACGATCCGGAAGCCGGCAACACCCTTGAGACCCCGAACGCGATCGCCACGACCGTCTCCTCCGCGGCGTCCTGCAAGGACGGCAAAGTGGACACCGTCGTCAAGAAACTCTCCTGGAACGTGTTTCGGTTCAAGAAACTGCTCTGATCCGGGAGTGGACGGCAACAAGCCTCAGATAGGACCGGACGGCGGCCTGCGCGCCAAGCGCAAGCCGCCGTTCGGTACTTTTCACGAAACGAAACGCTGCGGGAGGACCCCCATGGATCGAGAGACAGACTGCCTGCTGGCCTACACCCGGACTCCGGTTCCGGACGAATACGCCCCGGACCTCGCGTACAGCGTCCATCTGGCGCTCGGCGGGCGCGGAGGCCCGTACACCTGCCTGAACCGGAACTATGGCATCCTGTTCGCGGAGGCGAGGATCTCGGCGGACAACACGATCGTCCCGTTGAGCGCCATCCAGCCCTGCCTGTTCCGCACAGCGGACGGCGGCATCGGGGTTGCCGCGGTCCGGGTCCGGACGGACGGGGCGGACGACGCCGCCCTCCGCGGTACGATCCTGGTCTGGACGCTCGAGGCCGACGGGGAGTTCTCCGCCGGGAGGTTGATCGACCTGCATACGGATACCGTGGTTTCGTCGGTCGGGATCGAATATGACGCCGGGGCGCAGACGTACCGGATCCGCTGGAGCGACCGGGATGGGAAATTTTACCTAAATACGCTCGACCGGCTCGACGCGGACGCCTCCGCCGCGGAACCGTGCGGAATCGATGGCGCAGAACCGGGCAGCGTCATACCGATCACACCGGAGGAGTGCGAGGCGATCCGCATGCGCTGGACTCAAGTCCATCAGGTCGGGGTGCGCCTCCCGGAGTCCGTGGCCGCCGGCAGCGCGGCGGAGGCGCGGGCGGTCCGCGCGGAGCTGTTGTATTCCGACGGCTCTTCCACAATGCGGGACATCGAATGGGATCTGTCTCCCGTGCGCTTTGACGTGCCGGGCACCGCTCGCGTCACGGGGCGCATCCGGCCGGTGATGCAGACGTTTCCCGTCGCGCCCGGGTTCGCGGATCCGGTCATAATGCTCCGCGACGGGCGCTACTGTTTTATTGCATCCAACGACAACACGGACACCCGCGGATTGTACGCCTGCGCGTCGGATACGCTCGAAGGGCTGTTCTCGCCGGACAATCCGATGCGCGAGATCCTGCCGGTCGACGAGCGCCGCGGGCTGATCCAGAACTTCTGGGCACCGGAACTCCACGAGATCGGCGGCAGCCTGTATATCCTGTTTGCGGTCAGCGCCGAAAAGAACCGGATTCCGCAGCCGCAGTGCCATATGATGCGGCTCAAGCCCGGCGGCGACCTGCTGGATCCGGCATCGTGGGAGGATCCCGTCCGTGTGCGCCGGGCGGACGGTAGCCCGCTCGGCACGTCGGGAATCACGCTCGACATGACTTGCATCAAAACACCGCGCGCCTCCTACCTGATCTGGTCCGGCCGCGAGCATTTCACGACCCCGCTCGACACCGGTTCGATGTTGTGCATCGCGACGACCGATCCGGCACGGCCCTGGATCCTTACGAGCGACCCGGTGGTCCTGTCCCGCCCGCTGTTCGGGTGGGAGAACATCGAGCGGACGATCAACAACGAAGCCCCCTATCCGCTGGTCCATGCCGGGAAGCTCTGGCTGGCGTACTCCGCCGGTTCGGCGGGCGCGTATTCCTACGCGGTCGGCTGGCTGTCGGCGGACATCGGGGCCGACCTGATGGTTAGGACCAGTTGGCGTAAAACCAGCGCACCGGCCCTGTCGTACTATTCCGTGCCGGGGATCTACGGACCCGGGCACAACTCCTTTTTTGTCGACCAGTCCGGGGATACGATGCTCGTCTACCATGGCGGGACAGCGCGGCAGCATTACCTGCGCAGCACCGGCGTGCGCCGGGTGCACTTCGGGCGATCGGGGATGCCGCTGCTCGACCTGGACGCGGAGCGCGACCTGGACCCGGCGCTGCGTGACGTCGCGATGGATGTGGTCGTCCGGGCGTAACAGGATGGTGCATCAACTCCGGATAAAAAGTCGGATGACGCATCGCCGTCCGCTTTATACTGGCATTGTCTTGAGACGAAAGGAGCCGTTCGGGTGAATGGGTATGAATGCATACAGGCGTCTGTGGACTACCTGGAGGAGAATCTGCGCGAGGATATCGACATCCAGGTTGCGGCCAACAAGGCATGCATGTCATTGTCCACCTATTACAGGTTCTTTTTTGCCGTCGTCGGGTGCGGTGTGAAGGAGTACATCCGGCAAAGGCGGATCCATCTGGCGGCGGATGACCTGATTTCAGGCGGGACAGGAATCCTGCACATTGCCGTCCAGTACGGCTTCCAGAATGCGGATTCCTTTTCGCGTGCGTTCAGAAAAGCCACCGGATTTCTCCCCAGCACGTTCAGAAACCAAAACGGACGGTACCGGTACGAAAGGATCAACATCATGGAGAAGTACTTCGATACGGACCATGCCGACCTGGACGAGAAGTACCCGGACATCAAGATCCTGAAAGAAAGCCGGCCGTTCCATGCCGCGGTCTTTCATGCGGAAAGCAGGACGCCGGAAAACGATGCATTCGCCGGACTGAAGCGCTGGTTCGACAAAAACAGAATATCGGATCTCATACCGGACTATCGCGTCTACGGATACGACCTGCCGACCCTG
>CAZNGQ010000239.1:1979-3746 GCA_964572095.1 uncultured Oscillospiraceae bacterium | reverse complement strand
AGGTTCTGCCGCACCGTCAGGCGGGGAGCCAGCGCGATGCCCTGGGGCACATAACCGATCATCCGCCGATAGGCGGAGGTCGGGCCGAGCGGAACGCCCATCAGGGACACCCGCCCGCCGTCGGGCGGCAATACCGAGGCCAGAATCGTCACCAGCGTGGTTTTGCCGGCGCCGTTTCCACCGCACACCCCGAGTATGGAACCCGGTTCAACACAAAAAGAGACCCCGCGCAGGACGGGCTCCCTTTTGTAGGATTTGGACAATCCCTCGACCAGAAGCATGTTATGGCGTACCGGTGATGCCTTCGAGCGGCAGGCCGAGCTGATTCACGATTTCCATCAGTTTGTTCATGGCGTCCTCGGTCATCAGTCCCTGCAGGGCTTCGGAGTCGGTGACGTCCACGGCGGAGACCCCGGAGAAGTCGGGGATGCTCACGTCGGCTGCCGCGATTCTCGCGAAGTCGATGGAAAGGCTGACGTACCCGGGCACGTCAAGGGTCAGCAGGTAGGTTTCGCCGTCCATCTCGCCGGTGTACGTGATCGACTGCACGGGAACCCCCGCATCGGCCGCCGGCGTGATGTCGACCGTTCCGACGAGGTAGTCGATGCCGTCCTTCGTGACGGTATCGAGGTTTTGGAACTCCATGGACAGGACCTCGGACCCGGCGGACATCATCGAGGCCGCGCCGTTCCGGAGGCCGCCGGAAACATCGTATTCGCTGAGGAAGGAGATGTCGGTGCCGTCCGAGGTGAGCTCGAAAGCGATCGCCTCGCTGGCTCCATCGGTCGGGTGGGCGTACCGGACATGCGTCATCTCGGTGCCCGCCTCGTCCTCGACACGGAAATCGCGTCCGACGATGTTGTCGTTCCGGTCGACATAGGCGGTATGGTACATCGTGAAGGGCTCCGTGATCTCCGTGGACTCCATATCGGCGATGGCCTCGTCGATGCGGGACTGGTAATCCGCGAGAGGAACGGGTTCATAGGAACCGCCCTCGGAGAGAGCCACGGCACGCCCGATCAGGTTGTACAGCGTATCGTCTCCGCGGGCGAACGTGAGGATGTCGATGACCATGGCCTTGGCGCTCTCGCTGCCGAGGGTGATGGTATAGGTGTCATACGAGCCGGTGACGGAACCGACGGCCAATTCCTGACCGCCCTTGAACTCGGTCGAGTCCACATGGTCCAGCAGGATCTTTGCCACCTGGAACAGGGAGTCCTCGAGGGCTCCGCGGTCGATCGCCATGTCCATCAGCGTGACGGCCTCGAGCATCGTCGAGGCGCCCCCGGCATCGATAGAACCGCCGGTAACCCCGGCCAGTGTCGCGGGATCGATCCGGATGTACTGGTTCAGCACCTCGGGCAGACCGATCAGGATCGCCTCGCCCTCCGTGAAGACCTCAAGCGTCATGAGGTTTTCGTCGCCGACTCCCAGACCAAGAGCGTTGTAGTACACGGGCTTGCCGCTGACCCAGTCGATCTGGAGGTCGTTCTTCAGCTTGAGGCCGTTGATCGCCGCCGCGGTCTGCGGGTCGATGCCCAGGCCGGCTTCGTCGACCTGCAGCTGCATGCCGATCGCGTCTCCGCCCTTTGCGGCGCGCTCATCCAGATTGCCGATTTTCGCCATCGAGTCCGCGAGGTCCGCAAAGTCCGCTTTCAGGTTCCGCGACTCGATCAGGCCATACGCGTTCTTCGTGCCGAGCACGATCCGCTTGACCTTGCTGCCGAACAGGAACCAGGAGCCCGCTCCGGCCAGGACGAGGACCAG
>CAZNGQ010000239.1:0-1879 GCA_964572095.1 uncultured Oscillospiraceae bacterium | reverse complement strand
GGCTGGGCGTACGGTGGTGTATAAGTCTGCTGCGGCGCGGGAGCGGCCGTCCACGCGTTGCCGACGATCGGCGGCGGAGCCGCCGCGGCTTTCAGCCGGAACCCGCAGGACGGGCAGAATACGGCTTCGAGGCGCGCCTGGGTCCCGCATTTCGGGCAGGTCTGCTGGGTGGGGGCCGCAGGGGCCGCCGCAGGCATGCCGCAACCGCTGCAGAATGCCGCGCCTTCAGGGATATCGACACCACAGACATTGCATTTCATCGAAAGATCCTCCATTCCTGTCCCGGTCTGGCCGGGATCACCGCCTGCGGCGGCATTCGCGGGATCGTTGTCGGGCGGGAGGCTGAGGACGGTGTGTCTATCATGTGTCCGATTTGGTATGCTTGTATATTATATGCCCCTTCCTGAACCAGTACAATGACGGTGTGGCCGGTCGCCCGGCGACGGCCCGGAAAGCGAAGGACACGAGCTTTGAACGATGTGAATCCGGGAATGCTGTTGGACAAGATCGAGGAGATCGCCCGCGCCGCGGGCGACATCATGGTATCCCATACTGACCGGCGCATCCATGAAAAGGGGGCGTTCAACTTTGTGACCGAGGTCGATATGGCGGTCGACGCCTGGCTCGCCGAGGCGCTGCCCGCGCTGGTGCCCGGTTCGGTCGTGGTCTCCGAGGAAATCCCGGATCAGGACTACCGATTCAGCCGCCCGACCTGGATCGTCGATCCGGTGGACGGGACGACCAACCTGATCTACGGGGCCCGGGAGTCCGCCGTCTCGATCTGCCTGGTGCTGGAAGGCCGACCGGCGGCCGGCGTCGTGTTCAACCCGTTCTCCGGCGAGATGTACTCGGCGTTCGAGGGCCGCGGCGCGCGCCTGAACGGCGAACCCCTGTCGCCCCGTCCGGACACGTCCCTGCAGGAAAGCCTGATCGGATTCGGGACATCCCCCTATGACAAGAGTATGCTGGAGGAGGACATGCCGCTGGTTCTGGCGGTCTTCGCGCGCTGCATCGACCTGCGCCGCGGGGGTTCCGCCGCGCTCGACCTCTGCCATGTCGCCTGCGGCCGGCTCACCGGCTTCTTCGAACGCGAGCTCCGGCCCTGGGACTTTGCCGCGGGGATCGTGATCCTGACCGAGGCCGGCGCCAGGGTCACGACATTCGGCGGCGACGCGCCATCACTCGCGCGGCCGGACAGCATCCTGGCAAGCAACGGCCTGATCCACGACGAGATGCTCGGCATTCTCGCCCCATACGGCACCGGTCGTAAAGAGCGGACCTGAGAAGCCGCAAGCGCAAGGAGGGGGACCCTATGCGTGACGTTTCGCTGATCGAGCGCATTTCGCTTCGCGACCACGAGGCCATGGAGGAAGTCCGCCGCGCTTACGGCGTTGCGGTCTGTCGGATCGCGGCCTCGGTCCTTGGCCCCGACTACCGGCACCTGGCGCCGGCGGTCGCCGAGGAAGTCTGGCAGAAGCTCTGGAACCAGGCCCATCGGTATGATATGGACCGGGCGGACACGACCGGCTGGATCCATGCGATTGCGCGCGATACCGCACTCGAACATATTCGCGTCAAACCCATCCCGGGGGAACCTCCGGTCGGCCGTTATATCGATGAGCCGCGCCTGCGCATCATCAGCGTCGAGTTGGCGGAGCCGGCTGCCGTCGGAGATCCGCCAGGCGCAAAGCCCGGTTCCCCGGTGTCGGACATCAGCCAGGCGCTTCGCACGCTCCCGCCTGCCGACCGGGAACTGCTGCTCCGGCGCTACGCCTACCTGGAGGACCTGCCCGAGCTGTCCGCGGCGACAGGGATCCCCCGGGAAGCGATCGCGGAGCGGCTGCGTCTCGCGCGGCAGCGCCTCCGGACGATCTGGGCC
>CAZNGQ010000238.1:0-3757 GCA_964572095.1 uncultured Oscillospiraceae bacterium | reverse complement strand
CATGTGCGGTCTCCCATACGACCGCCGTCGCTCGGGTGACGCCATCCTGAAAAACGGCGTCTGCTTCAGCCGGCAGGTCGAATCTCCCTCCAGGCGACAGATAGGCCGTCTTCGTTTGCGGCAGGAAATGATCGATCCCGATCACGTTGACTGTCAGCACGGTCGTTTTAGCCGGATCCACTTGAGCGGAGCCAGTAAACGTGTGGAACCCGGGTGTCGTGGTGTCTACTGCGGAGGGGCTCCAGTCGACTGCCACGTTCATTTTCGTCCCGTCCATCAGACGGGCCGATACGGATGACGGCATAAGATAGGTTCCGCCCAGTTCGATCTGTCCCGAGATCGGATACAGTTGGCGGATGGTCCAGGGTGTGATCTCCGGTTTGTACTTTTCAAAAAGCCAGGTCTTGATGCTCTCCAGGTCGCCGGAAAGCGACAAGTCGCGGTCGAATACCATCAATTCGCCGATAGCGATGCCTGTGGTGCGGATGGCGATGCTGTCTGTCTGGATGACCCTGCTGTTGGCAAAGCTCGTCGTGTACTCGTCCTTGTCGATCTGGAATTTCAAGGTGCTGGTCGATGAACCGATGTTCAGTACGCCTGTCAAGACATGCCACTCACCGTCCAGTCCCAGATCGGCGGCAGGGACCTCGGCACGGTCTGTGCCGGAGGCGGTGGTCAGGGTGATGCCGAGCGCGCTGCCGGCCGATGATCGTCCGATCTCCCAGTTTGTACCCTGGATCACGGCTCCGGCCGTCAGCGTGGTGTCGGCCTTTGCCACCAGAATAACCGTTAGTTCGCGGTTGTTGAGGCCGGACGGCGCGAATGTGGCGACACTCATGCCGGATCCGGTTTCGGTTGAGGACACTTGCCTTCCCCAGATACCCGGGAATGTTTCGTCGATGTAGGATACGTCGTCCAGCCTTGGCTGCAGGGCAGCCGTCGGTTGTTTAGCCGAAGGGACCGTTGAGCCCAGCGCCTTGGCAAGATTGGGCCAGTCGAGGACGCGCCATATTGTCTCGAGCGGATCCGATGTGTCCAAACGAATGGACAAAGGGTCGTCCCGTGAGATCATGGACGGATCCAGATGGAGGCGGAGATTGGTCAATACCGGGGGCCCGCTGACGTACAGCGGAGCGCTGTTGGCCATGGATCCCATCCGGAGGGTTTTGGCGACCGGAGTCACCGTGAATACGACATGATGTCCGATATAGGATTCCAACCCGTCGAGTGTCAGGCCGGATGCGTTGGGGATCGGTTCGTAGTCCTCCGGGAACCGGGGGTACCTGGATCCGATCTCGATTTCGCCCGGGAGTTCCGTAAGGGGGATATTGAAACCTTCGCGCGTCACATACCACTGGATCTTGTTCATGAACGAGGGTTCGGAGGGCAAGCCGGCAATCTGATAGGAACCGACCGCGCGCAGGGCGACGCCATTGACCGCCGTGCCATAGGCGTAGGTTCCGTTGATTTCCGTTGTCCGGAACAAGACAGTTTCGATGTGCTCGACCCTGGGGACGGCGAATTCCAATTGAAGCCCCGACCCCACAACCGTATCCAGCTCATGCTGCTCCGCTTTCGCCGACAGCTGGTAACCCGTAAGGCTTTGTCCGAACACCTCGTAGGTCGCCTCGGTATACCCGGTCACGAAACCGGTCCGGATCCGGGCCTTGAGCTCCTGGATATCGAGTTCGAGTTCTTCCTGAGCCTGGAAAATGTCCTGC
Organism: uncultured Oscillospiraceae bacterium; assembly: GCA_964572095.1. Classification (GTDB taxonomy): domain Bacteria; phylum Bacillota; class Clostridia; order Saccharofermentanales; family UBA5734; genus JAAYKS01. The sequence goes on along the minus strand of CAZNGQ010000238.1, from coordinate 2,036 downwards.
GTAATGATCTTCGTGTTGGAGATGTACCGGACATATCCCGTCAGCGCTGTCAGGAACCCGACTGCGATAAGCCCGAGCAGTCCGATCGAAACAATGATTTCCACCAGGGTCATGCCTTTGCGGTTTCGGTTTTTCAATGAGATCTCCCCCCTCCGGGACTCAAGCGGGTCCGTTGACCACCCACAGGTCGTTCAGGATGTCCTGTCGGATCTCGTCGAAAATGGCTCCAAGATCCCGGTCCGTCCGGTAGGCATACACATTCTGAGGCGCTGCGCCCGCCTCCGCTCCGATGTTCTGCACATGGGTATACAGCCCGGACTCGCGGGAGAAGCTGATGAGGTAGACTTTGATGTCGTTCCCGCTGCCGCTCGTGTAGGCCTCGATGATCCGGGCGATTCGCCGGTCGTATTCCTTGACGGTTTCCGTTGTGCTGTTGCCGTTTCCGAGTAATTCGCTCGACGTGCTGATATTGCCGTCCCGGGTAATATAGGTGGTGTTGCCGCCCCAGTAGTTCTGGGTGCCGCTCGCGTACGTGGTTTCTCCGTCGACGAGGATGATCATGAAGTTCTTGGGGGTGACATCGAGTCCGGCATGTTCGTTGTATGTTTTGATCGTATAATATGCGCGCCTCATGCCGTCGCCGGTGTTGGTGCCGCCGATCGCGTCGAAGTCGTTGATCTGGGCCTTGATCTGGTTCGCGCCGGCTTTCGCGTTTCTAAATGTGTAGGTTCCGTTGGCTGAGGTTGAAAACGGAATTGTGGCGATATCGATGTTGTCTTCCTTGGCGAGCTCGTCCACCAGCTTCCCCGCCTCGTTTTTCAGGATATTGATTTTTTCCTGCGCGGGGTTCCAGGTGTCGTTGCCGTTAACATCTTCTTTCATGCTGCCGGATGTGTCGAATACCATCGCCACCGCGCCCATGACGGCGAGCGGACGCGAGTCGTCACGGTAGGCGACGGCGGTGGCGGAATCCCCGCTGGCGCTGCGGTCGATGATCTGGAGCGAGTTGAGCGCCTCCAATTGTGTCTCGATCGCAATCTTTCCTGTAGCTGAACCATTCTTGACGGTTTCGATCGAAAAACGAAGCACCTTGTTGGCGTTGTCCTTGATTTCCTTTATGAACTGCAGCCGGTATGTGATGCCCGGTTGCGATGCCACGAGGACGGCCTTGTCATGCGTCGTTCCGTTGCTGGTATAGCGGACGATCTCGGTCTGGTCGGCGCTCAGCCCGATATAGTCCCAGCCTTCTGTCAGGTTGTCCTCCCGAAATCCGGATGTGGGGATCGTGAACACCGCGGAAGAGTACCGGACCACCTGGTTGACCGTCTCGGATACGATCCGAGCGGAGGTCTGCAGGGTCGCTTCCTCGTTCCCGGCTCGCTGGGCCCTCATGCCGGTCAGCATCATGCTGAACGCCAGGGACAATACCATCGTCAGCAGGCCGATCGCGATGATGAGTTCTACGAGCGTGACTCCCCTCTTGTTCATGTCATCACCTTGCTTTCCGTGTCGGCTAGTTGTTCACCCGGGAGACAACGGCGGGGTTGTCCATCCGAAACCGCATGGTCGAGGAGCGGGTGGAGTCGGTGTCCGTCTTCCCCTCAGCCGCGATCTCGATCCACTCGGCACCATCGTGTGTGATCCGGGACGCCGTGATGGTCACGGAACCTCCCTGCAGCGAGACTTCCTGGATCTTGGGAGCGGTTGACGAAGACGGAAACGCCAGTGAAAAATAATAGACCGGTGTGCCGTTCGGGTCGCTGTTCGTGTTTCGGATCAGCGCGGAGTATCCCAGCTCGATTCCGGACAACGCCAGATAGTACGCCTTCATGGACTCTTCCTGATGATGGGCCTGTCCCAGGTTGTTCTGGAACACGAATGTAACGGAAGCGAGAATGATCGTGATAACCATGAACACGGATACGACAACCATCAGCGCCATGCCCTTTTTGGAGTGCATGGACCACTGGACGGAGTTCCGGTTTCGTTTGAATTGCCGAACCATGGGCGAACCTCGGATCAAATGGAGCGGTCCC
>CAZNGQ010000237.1:0-3815 GCA_964572095.1 uncultured Oscillospiraceae bacterium | reverse complement strand
GCGCAGCGAGTTGCGCGAGAACGGCTGGGCCTTGCGGAACGCCCGGAAGAACGGGGATTGCAGCGCCTGCCGCAGCGTCATGTCATGGAGGTTCGAATCGGCATAGTGGCAGAATGCGCACGGCTCCACGTCCCCCGCCGCGTTGATGTGGATGTAGCCGTTGCCCGCGGCCACGCAGCCGTAGGCTTTGTGGCCGTTGTTGAACAGGTCGATGATCGTGAAGTCGTTCCGGCGGCAGTAGTCGTCGATCCGGCTGCGGACCTGCGAGCGCTCCGACGCGTCCAGGCACAGCGACACGTCCGCGTTCTTCCCGACCGGCCGGTAGCCGAACGCCCACCCGTACCAGGCTCCCTGCTCCCGAAGGAAATCCAGAAACTCGTCGCTCACGACCGACTGATGGTTTTCCTTGTGGTAGCAGAGCGAGAATCCGAACGCGATCCCGCGGTCCCGCAGCAGCTTCATCGCATGGACCACCTTGTCGTAGGTCCCCTCGCCGCGCCGGAAATCCGTGTCCTCCCGGAATCCCTCGATGCTGACAAACACCGTCACGTTCCCGAGCTCCGCGATCCGGTCCGCAAAGGCCTCGTCGATCAGCGTGCCGTTGGTGAACGCCCCGAAAAACAGGCGTCGGTGCTTCGCGGCGAGTCGGAGCAGGTCGTTTTTGCGCAGCAGCGGCTCGCCGCCGGTCAGGAGGATGTCCATCGTCCCGAGCTGTTCCGCCTCGGTGAGGATCTCGTCCATCTTTTCATAGCTCAAGTGGTCCTTGCTGTCGTAATCGTTCGCCCAGCAGCCCCTGCATCGGATGTTGCAGGCGTTGGTCGGATCGATCAGGATGTCGCGCGGGACCCCGCACCGGTAGCGCCAGCCGTTGATCGCCTCCCGGACGACCCGGAACCGGGCGATGGAGATGAAAGAGAGGAGGGAGCGCGCCTCGAAGAAACGGCGGCAGCGGTACGCGTAGTCTTTGGGGTGCGGGAACGGCGGGATTTTTTCGCGCTTCCCCAGGACGGTCATCTCACGCATGCGTCACTTCCTTGTGATCTCGGTCTTTTGCGGGATCAGGGCGCTGACCTCGAGATTGCCGTTCGTACCGACCCGGAGCGAGTGGATGACCAGCCCGGGCACCGAGGTGTACAGACTCTCGAACACCTCGGCATTGTCGTTCAGGGTGTCGGCCGAGATCCCCTCGATCGGTCCGGTCTTGAATTCATCGGCATCGAGGTCCAGCGCGTTTTCCGTGATCGAGATCTTTCCCTTGGCGTAGAGGTTGACCTTTTCAAAAACCGGGAACGGAACCTCCTCCCGCAATTCCGGGTACAGGTCGTCCAGCGCTTTCTCCAGCAGACCGGTGCCCGACGCCTCGATGCGGCCGCCCGGAAGCACATGGATCTGCTGGTCCTCGAACCACCAGAACGCCGGGGCGATCTCGTTGAGGAGCGCCGTGGCCTCGGCCGAGGTCAGCGTGAACGTCTTCTCCTGATAGTCGGAATGGGTCCAGGTGTAGTCCGCGATCGGGAACTTCTTCCCGTCTTTTTTCAACTGGGTGGTATAGGCCCGCAGGGCGTCGCCCGATTTGCCCTCGAACGTGACCTGCGTCCCGATCTTGGCCATCGCGCTCTGGTAGTCGCTCTCCTTGTAGGTGACCCCGAGATCCTTGGGGCCAATGACGCCGAAGAACGACAACGCGAACCAGACGACGGCGCCGAGGATCGCCAGGAAAATCAGGAGGAATACGATGCAGCCGATATGCCTTTTCTTTTTTGGCGGTGCCGCAATTTGCGGCGCAACTTGCGGTTGTACATATGGCGGCGGCGCATACGGAGGTGCATAGGGCTGCTGCGCCGGTTGTGGTGCCGTTTGGCCGGCAACCGGCGCTCCGACCGTAGCGCCGCAGTTTTCGCAGAATTTCGCATTGTCGTCCAGGGAATTCCCGCATTTCGGACAGAACATACCGGTATCCTCCGCATGAATATCGCCGGTCGGGCTGATGTCGCCCGCCTCTATGTCATCATTCTAAAGGATACAGCGTCCGTACGGGGACACATTCCGTAAACATCACGCAGAAAGTGTCGAAACGCCCTTTTTCAGGGCTTTATTGCGATGAGCCGGGAGTCTCCCAGTCGTCCTGGCCGTTCTTCTCATTCCCGCCGTCCCGGCACTCCCGCTCGAGCTGGAGAACCAGATGCGCCATGTCGAGCACCCCGTCGAGCCCCGGCTTCAGGTCGCCGGAAAAATCCAGCTCCACCGGGCCCAGCACCAGCCGGATCTTGCGTTCGTACGCCAGCCCGACCAGTCTGCAGAGTTTTCCCGGTTTCTGGGCAAGCTGGCTGACCGCCGTAACCGCCAGGGTGTCTCCCGGCGCGAGTTGCTTCAGGAGGGCGGCCGGTTTCTCCTGCCGGAATTTACCAAACTTGCGGCTGACCCGCAGGTTGGAGGGATCGACGCCCAACACCCTCAGGTTCTCTGTGCGCCAACGGGTCCGCTCCCGGGTATCGGTTTTTGCCAGGTGGACGTATCCGTAGATCATGGGCGGCACCTCCCTTTTCTGCATTGTAACGCGTTGCCGGCCGCAATGGTGTTTCCTGCGGCTCAGCGGAGGGGTCTTCCCTGTCGGCTTGTTCCGAACATATGTTTTATCAAACCCCTACAAACACGGCCTCTCCGGTTATCAGTGTCCAGAAAATCACCCACCCGATCCGCTATCCTGATATCGGGAGGTGAGTTTCATGGGGAAGACTTTTTTCATCACGCTGACCGGTTTCAAGAACTACTACGACCGAAAGCCGTTCGAGCCCGGCCTCGTCGTCAAGCTGGTCAAGGAGCCGGACAATCCGTACGACGCCGAAGCCATCTCGGTCGAACTGCCTTTCATCGGGCGGGTCGCTTATGTGGCCAACAGCACGAACACCGTCGCGCGGGGCACCAGCAGCGCGGGCCGCATCCACGGGCTCTTCCGGCGCGAGACGTTTGCGCAGGTGCTGTTCATGACCCACGCGAGCATCATCTGCATGGTCCTGCCTCCTGAAAAAAAAGCCCACCCCGCCGAAGGCGACAAGCCGGCATCCGAATCCGGTTCCGCCGATATAACGCCGGCTCGCAGGCCGGGCAAACCCCGGTTGCGGCCGGGATTCATCCGGCAGGATGCCGACGGGTTGTACATGGATTTATAGGAAGTGATGTGGGAATCGGGGCCCCTCCGACTCTTGCCATGGTGTCCGGGCACTCTCCCACTCACGATAAAGAGGCCATGACCCGGGATCTCTCCCGAGCCATGGCCTTTCTTGTCTCGGCGGATTCTGCAGTCCGCCGTCCGTGTTAAAAGTATTTGTTGAACTGGCTGGAGTCATACGGTACGTACAGCGGGTTTACATCCACCAGATTCAGTACGGCGTTCACCATTTTCTTTATTCTCGTCATGGGATCACCCCCGATTCGTTTATTTGGTTGTAGAGGTTTTACCTCTACGTGCACATCATACCCCTGGCTCGGTTTTTGTTATGTAACAGATGTCACGTATCTTTTGAGACATCCTGACAGGGCGCGCATTCCGGTATAATACGCATATCCCATCCCGCCGGAGGACTCCCCATGGCACATCACACATCCAAAGACGGCTATCGGCGCTTCGCGGACAGGTTGAACCTTTTCCCGCAGGGCGCGCCCCCGACCGATTTGCTTTTCCAGACCCTGCGCGCGTTCGTCTCGCCGGACGAGGCCGAGTGGCTGTCCCGTGTGCCCATCCGACCGTTCCGCGCCGAGCGCGCGGCCGCGGCCTGGCGGGTGGACGTCGGGGAGGCTCGCAAACGCCTCGAGCA
>CAZNGQ010000236.1:0-3817 GCA_964572095.1 uncultured Oscillospiraceae bacterium | reverse complement strand
CCCTGGGTATCGGCCGCCGTGGCCGCCTACCTGCTGGGGAGCCTCAACTACGCCGTTCTTGTCTCCCGTCTGCTGCGACAGGAAGACGTCCGCGCCCGCGGCAGCGGAAACGCGGGAGCGACCAACATGCTTCGCCTGTACGGCAGGCTGCCCGCCGGACTCACCCTCCTCGGCGACTTCCTGAAAACGCTCGCCGGCGTGCTTCTGGCCAGGCTGTTGTTCCGCCTGTTCGATGTCGATGCGGGATTCGACGCGGGGTACTACGCCGGATGGTTCGTGATGCTGGGGCATGTGTTCCCTGTCTGGTTCGGGTTCCGGGGCGGCAAAGGCGTCCTGGTCGCGGCCGGGGTCGTGCTGCTCGTCGACCCGCTTGCGTTCGGGATCCTGCTGGCGGCCGCAACCCCGCTTTTCCTGCTGACGCGGACCATGTCGATCGTGTCGCTGGCCGCCGCGGGGCTGCTGCCGGCAGTGACGCTGGGCCTCGGCCTGCTGCGGCATGTGAGTCCGCTGTGGGAAACGTTGTTCACCCTGGCCTATGCGGTTCTGGTGGTCTGGTCGCACCGCAAGAACATCCGTCGGCTCCGGGACGGCGCGGAAAAGCCGGTCCTCCCCAGGAAGACCGGCTCGTGACGGGTATCCGGCTCTGCTTCACCCGTTCTTTTTGGGGATCCACGGAACAAACATGCTCGTCCTGCTGCGATACGCTTCCCAGTCCGGGCGTCCCGCGTATTTCTTTTCCAGCAGCGGCACCCCCGAAACAAACACCAGGAAAAGCGTGATGACAAGCGGGCTGAGGAACAGCCACAGGTTTCGTCCCCCGCTGATGGTCATGACATAGATCCCCCACCACTGCAGCGCTTCGCCGAAGTAGTTGGGGTGGCGGGAGTACCGCCACAAGCCCCGGGTCATCAGGCGGCCGCGGTTCCCGGGATCCGCCTTGAACCGGCGCAGCTGCCGGTCCGCCGCGGCTTCGCAGGCGAATCCCGCAAGCCAGATGGCCAGTCCCGCCGCCGCGATGCCGTTCCAGCCCGCCCGTCCCTCGAGGTTCGCGGCGATGACCGGCAGGTTGATGACATAGCTGAGCGCCAGCTGCAGCAGGTAGATCTGGATGAACATGCGGAGATGGAACGTTTTCGGGTTCCACGTATCGCGCATGTGCGCATACCGGTAGTCCTCCGGCTTGTTCCAGTTGCGGCGGGCGAGATGCCAGGTCAGGCGTACGCCCCACACCGCGACGCAGGCGGTCGCGATCCACGGGACGGCTGCGCCGGGACGGCCGATCAAAAGCGACAACCCAGCGGAAAGCAGGAATCCCACACCCCATGCGATGTCGATCAGCCCGTTGTTCCGTTTGGACTGCGCGACAACAAACACCAGAAGGAAAAACAGCAGCATCGCGCCCAGGATCAGCAGGTGGCTCATGCGGTCCGCCCTCCCTCCGGCTCTTTCTCGAGATAGGCGACCGCGACCGCGCTGCGTCCGGCGAACAGCGTGACGATCGCTGAGATGTCCGTGATGTACAGAGGCTGCCTGCCGGTGAGGCGGGCCATGTCGACCCGCATCGACTCCGCGCGGACGGTGTCGCCGGCGTGAACGATGACATAGTCGCTGACTGGTTTGCCTCGCAGGGATCGGAGCAGAAGCTTCCGGTTCTTTTTTGCGGAAAACGCGACGCCCTTGATCGTCCCCTTGCCCTCCGGGCTGATCGTGACGATCGGCCGGAAGCCAAGGCGGATCAGCAGGTTCCCGACCCGCTCGCCGATGCGCCCGGAACGGACCATCGGGCCGAGGTCCAGGACGCTGACCAGGATTTTCGCCCGGCTCCGCATCGCCTCGACCGCGGGCACAAGCCGGTCGAACGGAAGCCCGGCCTCGATCAGGAGGCTGGCTTCGCGGACAAGCATGCCCTGCGCCCCGGAATTGGTGCGGGTGTCCACCAGCGCCGCCTTGGCGCCGTCCGGATCCATCTCGGCCAACACGTCGCGGAAACGGGCATGGGTGCCGCTCATGTGGGACGATACCGTGAGGATCAGCACATGCGCGTAATGGGCCAGGATCGGCGTCAGGAAGTCGCGGATCTGTTCGGTGTTGAGCTGCGCGGAGGAGGCGGCATCCATATGTTCCGCCAGAAAGCCGCCGTCGATCGTGACTTTGTCGAGATAGTTCACGTCGCCGACCAGCACATTGAGCGGAATCTGGAAAATGTTGTGCCGGTGCAGGTATTCCGCCGGCAGGTCCGCGATGGAGTCCGTGACGCAGGCGGTCGCGTCTACGGCGGGCCCGGCCAGCAGGTTCTGGTACACCATGTCCTCCGCCTTTTGCTCCAGGATGCGTCCATGTGCCGCCGCGCGCCGGACCATCTCCCACGGGGTGTCGGTATGCAGGTGCACGCGCGCGAGGGTGTCGGTCACGGCCAGCAGCAGGCTGTCTCCCAGCGGGTGCATGGCCTCGCGCAGGGCATTCTCGTCCAGCGTCCCGGACTCCAGCAGCACCTCGGTGCAATACCGGTACGGAATGTCGGCGTTCAATTCATACGTGTGGATGTCCGTGGCGATCGCGGGCAGGTTCCGGACGGAGTCGTCCGGCAGGGAGGCGGCACCTCCCAGCACGACGTGTACGAAGCCATCCATGAAGTGGTAGAAGCCCAGCGCCCCCGCGTCGACGATCCCGAGGTCATGAAGCGCCCGAAGCGTGGTTTTGGTCTCTTCCAGGGATTGCCGGATGCGGGCCAGCGCGGACTCGAACAGCTCCCGCGGGGACTTTCGCTGGTCGAGGGCTTCCCGGAACGTCACCGCCCAGGCGCGCATCAGTGTGATCACCGTGCCCTCGACCGGGGTCTCGATCGCGTGGTACGCACGGTGGTAGGCCTCCTGGAAATAGGAGGCGAGTTCCCCAAGCGAGATGCCCTTTCTCTCGGCGCTCTGCTGGTACAGTCCGTTGAAGTACTGCGAGAAGATCGCGCCGGAGTTGCCGCGCGCCCCGATGAGCGCGGAGCGCGCGATGTCCTGCAGTGTGGCGCGCACGCTGTCGTGCGGTTTGGCGTGGTTCAGGATGTAGTGCATCGTATGCGCAAGATTGGACCCGGTGTCGTTGTCGATGACCGGGAACACGTTGATGCGGTTCAGTTCCTCGCGGTTCCTGCGGGTGCGGTCCGCGCCGGACAGGATCGCCTTGTAGAGCAGGTCGCTGGAAATCGTGTCGGTCATGGCAATCAGAGCCTCCCGCTGATCCAGGTCGTGACGGCGCTGGTGGCACTCGTGACGAACGTGCCCCACAGGAGGTCGATGACGGTCAGCGAGACGGGCCAGTCCCGCATGGTCGCGAGGTTGGTGAGGTCATAGGTGGCATAGGTGACCAATCCGAAAAACGCGCCCGCGCCAAGCGCATACAACACCGACTGCTTTTCCGCCGCGGGGTTGATGACGAAAAACACGAGTGCGGCGATGAACAGCAGGTAGAAGATGCCGGCGGCCGCAAGGTTCGGCTTGTCCGCCAGCAGATGCCCGATCTTGTCCCGGTAGAGTTTTTTCGATATGAACAGCAGCCAGACCAGGTCGATCAGCGTGAACACGACGAGGGCGATGAGGTAATGTTTCAGATACTGCATGCGTCCACCTCCGGTGGTATGGCGAATAGGGCCTCTTCACTCCATTGTATGGGATGGGAATCCGTTTTCCGTACCGCAAGGCTTCGTTATATGCAGAAAGTGACTGTTTTATTTACCCCGTCGGATCAGTATGTTCTTCCGGTTCAGGTCCAGCGTCGGGGAAGTGGCGTGGATGATGGTCTCCTCAGCCGCGGACAGCAGCGCAGCGGC
>CAZNGQ010000235.1:0-3831 GCA_964572095.1 uncultured Oscillospiraceae bacterium | reverse complement strand
GCCGGAATGAGCATGCGGTTGTTGCAGCCGGTGACCGTGCCGGGATCCGCCGTGATCGTCCAGCGAACCGGGATTCCGGCCTGTACGGTGATGGGCTCGTAATTGCCGCCGGGCAGCCCGGTCTTCACGATCTGGACGCCGTCCACGATGTTGCCGCCGGATACGGGCGCCGACACCTCCGTCTGACCGGCGGCTCCCGCGGGAATCCGCGGCAGGGCGACACCGGAAAGCCCCAGGCCGTTCTGGAACATGAACACCCCGAGAATGACCACCAGTAAGGCGCTGACCTGCATCATCCTCTTGGAGAACCGATGGCTCAGCAGCGAACTCAAGGCGCCGAGGCCAAACATCAGCGGCACGGTGCCGAGGCTGAACAGGAACATCGCAATGGCGCCTTTCACCGGACTGCCCGTCGACAGCGCGTACAGCTGCATCGCCTGCAGCGGCCCGCACGGCATCAGCCCGTTGAGAAGCCCGACGACCAGCGGACTGCCGCGGTTCTGTTTCTCCTTGTTGATCCTGCGCGCGAATACCCGGGGCAGCCGTGGGTTCCATTTACGAAGCCCGGGGAAAAGATTCAGCATGTTGAGGCCCATGATCACCATGAACACGCCGGCGACGATCGCGACCAGCCCCTTGGCCCATCCGGAAAAGCTGACGACGGATCCCAGGGTGCCAACCACGCCGCCGATGACGGTGTAGGAGATCACCCGGCCCGCGTTGTACAGGAGACTCGGCTTGAGGGTGGCGATCCGGGCGTTGCGGGCGACCCCGCTGCCGGGATCCGCGGCCGCCTGCCGCAGAGGCGCGCACTGGGACAGGTTGATGCCCCCGCACATGGCGACACAGTGGACGGAGGTCAGCAGCCCGATCCCCAACAGCAGACCGTACCCCATGCCCTGTTCCGCTTGCGGGAACGTGTTGAACAAGGCGAGGCTGCCGACCTGCTTCAGGATCACATAGAGCGCCGCGAGCAGGATGGCGACCCCCAGGATCCGGGCGATCCCGGACGCGGGGGCGGTTGGCCGCCTGGCCTCTTCCGGCTTGGCCGCAGCCTTGCGGCCGGGCTTGACGGGCTCTCTCCGGACCGTGTAGCCCAGGGACTCGATGATTCTTTCGATGTCCTCCTGCCCGACCGCAACCTCGTTGAAGGTGACCGTGACTCTGGAACCGGAATAACTTGAACGGACGGCCTGGATCCCCCTGGTCTTTGCCAGCGCGGTTTCAATGCGGGTCTCGCAGTTGACGCAGGTCATGCCGTCGACCGGAATGGAGACTTCGACGATTTTTCTTTCCATGGCTCACCCTTTTCCTGATGGTCTACATCATCCTGCCGATGGTCGCCAGCAGTTCGTCGACGATTTCCGTATCGCCGTTTCGGATTTTCGTCACGACACACCCCTGGATATGGTTTTTAAGCAGTTGCCTGCCGACCGATTCCAGCGCGGCCTGGGCTGCGGCGATCTGGTTCAGGACACTGTCGCAATACACGTCGTTCTCGATCATGCTCTTGATTCCGCGTACTTGTCCCTCGACACGGTTCAACCGGTTGGTCAGGTCGGATTTCAACTTGGCCGTCCGAATCGTCGTGCGGCCGTCCTCGGCCTCCATACAGTTGCAGGTCTCTTCCAATTCGATTTGTACAGTCTCGCTCAAATCCAATGTCCTCCTCATCCGATTTCAAACGGTTTCAAAAACTTGTCGACCGTGACCGGCCTGCCGGCGGCATCCATGACCTCGACGCCCGCGAACACCCAGCCGGCTACCCGGGCCGGATCGACGCCGGCAGCGGTCAATACCCCAGGATCAAGCACAAACACGATGTCCTTGTCATTCTTCGCCATGTCCTTCGCCCATTCGAACTTGTTCCCGTTCCCCACGTCCACGCCGTAATGGTCGAGATTCGCGTGATAGCCGACCGTCTCGCGGCTGAGTTTCACCAGTTGCTCATAGGACGCCAGCGCGGTTTCCTTTGCACTGTCGGGAAAGGGCGTGTCGCCCAGGTCCAGCCCGACGATGATTTTGCCGTCGACAACCATGCCTGCCGGCAGTTTGGCCGTATCCAGGCCGGCGTCGACAAACGGTTTTGCGTCGACTTCCATCATGACGTCACGGGACTCGGAACCCTTGAAATCGGAGCTCCAGATGAACCGTGCGGATTGGTCGGGAGCGGTCAGCGACCAGCCGCCGTACCGTTCGTCCGTCTTGATATCGGATTGCTTCAACACGGCATCGAACGAGGTAACGGATATCCTGCCGACCACATCGGCATCCGCGCACGCGGTGAAACCGAACAGCACGGCTGCGGTCAGGACGGCCAGCAGGGGCGTAATCAGGATCTTTCTCATGAGTTTCCTCCCGTAGACTGCGGATCAGCGATAAGGCTTGAACGCTTTGAGCCGGAGCGCGTTGGTCAGTACGGACACCGAGGACAGAGACATGGCCGCCGCGGCGAAAATCGGGTTGAGCACCGGCCCGCCGAACAGGTAGAGCACGCCCGCCGCGATCGGGATGCCGAGCACATTGTAGCCGAACGCCCAGAACAGGTTCTGCTTGATGTTGCGGATCGTGCTCTTGCTCAATTGAATGGCCGTCGGGACCTCCATCAGATCGCTGCGCATCAGCACGATGTCGGCGGACTCCATCGCGACGTCCGTCCCCGAGCCGATCGCGATGCCGACATCCGCCTGCGCCAGGGCGGGCGCGTCGTTGATCCCGTCCCCGACCATCGCCACGACGCGGCCGAGTTCCTGAAGCTTCCGCACCTCCGACGCCTTGTCCTGCGGCAGGACCTCCGCCAGTACGCGGTCGATGCCGACCTGCCGGGCGATCGCCTCCGCGGTCTTGCGGTTGTCGCCGGTGATCATGGCGACTTCGATGCCCATGTCGTGCAGCTTGCGGATCGCCCGCACGCTGCTTTCCTTCGTGACGTCGGCCACGGCGATGATGCCGGCCGGCCGGCCGTCGACGGCGACGAACATCGGGGTCTTGCCTTCATCCGCCAGCCGGTCATGGTCCGTGGAAGACTTGTCCCACTCGACGCCATGCTCCGCCATCAGCCTGGGATTACCAAGCAGGACCGTCGAGGAGCCGATCCGGACTTCGATCCCCTGTCCGGGAATCGCCTGGAACGCTTCGACCGGCAGGATTTCCAGGTTTTCCTTCGCGGCGCCGCGGACGATCGCTTCCCCGAGAGGGTGCTCCGAGCCCTTTTCCGCCGAGGCGGCCAGCTGGAGCAGCCGTTCCCTGCCGATTCCCGGCAGCGGAAGGATGTCCGTCACTTCCGGCTTGCCTTCTGTGATGGTGCCGGTCTTGTCCAGGACGACCGTATTGATTTTGTGCGCGGTCTCGAGCGCTTCGCCGCCCTTGATCAGGATGCCGTATTCCGCGCCTTTTCCGGTGCCGACCATGATGGCGGTCGGCGTGGCCAGGCCCAGGGCGCACGGGCAGGCGATCACGAGCACCGCGATGAAGATCGTGAGGGAGAACACCACGCTCTGCCCGCTGATCAGCCAGGCCGCCGCCGCCAACACCGCGATGCCGAAGACGATCGGGACAAAATAGCCGGACACGACGTCGGCCAGCTGGGCGATCGGGGCTTTCGACCCCTGCGCGTCCTCGACCAGTTTGATGATCTGCGCCAGGGCAGTGTCCGCGCCGACCTTGGTGGCGCGGAAACGGATCGAGCCGTTGCCGTTGATGCTGGCGGCAAAGACGCGGTCACCGGCGGTTTTTTCCACCGGCATGCTCTCGCCGGTCAGCATGGACTCGTCCACGGCGGTGAACACTTCAAGGACAGTGCCATCCACCGGCATCTTCTCGCCCGGTCTC
>CAZNGQ010000234.1:0-3865 GCA_964572095.1 uncultured Oscillospiraceae bacterium | reverse complement strand
CTGGCCGCAGCCGCGATCAGCGAGAAATAGAGCGCACTTCGTTCTTGACGGAATCCGTACAGGAAAAGGCAGAAAAGCCCCATGACCGACAGTCCGCCAACCAGGAAAAGGTCGCGGAAGGCGATCCGGTTCCACTCGGCATGGATCATTCCGACTGTCCCCAGATGCAGGTCGTACCACATGCCGCCACGCGCGTAATCCTGGTTGGAGACATGCACGACGAGGTCGAACCGGTCGAACCGCGGCGTGAAGACAGCCTCGGTCGGCTGGTAGCCGGGAACATGGCCTGCCGGGTCGGCGGATGCCGTCCCGTTGGCGGCGACAAGGACACCGTCCGCGTACAGCCGGTATGCGGTGGAAAACGTCGGGATGCGGAGGGCCAGCGGCCGGCCGGGTTCCACGTCCGTGACCCGGAGGAGGTAGGTCGCGTGGCCGAACCCGGACGCACGGGCCCCGGACGGCAGGACCAGCCCGTTCCAGACCGAGGGGACCGGCAGGTTCACGATTCCGGCGCCGGATGTTTCCGGGTCGGTCGGGTCGAGAAAGACATCCCAGGCAAACCGCCACTCGCCAGCGAGGGAAACCGCGAATTCCTCTTCTTCCGTAAAAGGCAGCAGCGAAACCGTCCCATCCCGGACCATGGCGTCCATGACCGTCTGGTGGGTCGACACAAAATAGGCCAGGATCGTGATAACCAGCAGAAACGGGATCGTCCGCAGTAATCCGCGTGTGATCCCCGACCGCCATGACATCAATTTCAACATGTTGTTTATATCGGACGGAATCCGGCCGCACTGAAATGTTCCGGCGGGATATTGTGACATAATATTCATTATGGCGGATTTCGAAAAGCTGTCTCAATCCACGAATACCGAACGGATCCCGGTCGGTTCTACGATCCTGCGCATCGTGCGCGCCGCCGGATCCCGCTGGATGCTGTTGCCGGTCGCGTTGTTCACAGTCGCGGAGTTTGTGTTTGAAATCCTGTCCGCCCGGGGGATCGGCCGCCTGATCGACGCGGTGGTGGCCGGCATGCGAAACGAACTGCTCGCCGCCGCTTTGGCGGTGGCGGTCGCCGAGGGCGCCAAGGCCCTGGTCATCCTGTTCAAGGACGCCGGCTGCGGCCAGTACCTGGAACCGGCCCTCGCCGCGATGAAGCGGAAGACGGTCGCGGCGCTGGGGGCGGCCCGCATCTCCTGGCTGGACCGGCAGCACAGCGGCGACCTGTCCGCGCGCATCAACAGCGACCTGACGACCCTGGCCAGCGCGCTTCGGCCCGTCATGATCTTCGGGGTGTGCGAGATGCTTGCGCTGGTGGTCCTCACCGCTTATCTCCTGGCCGCAGACCTGTCCCTGGCACTGGTTACCCTGACGCTTGTGCCGGTGCTTCTGGGAATCCAGTGGCTCTGCGCCCGTCCGATCCAGAAACACGCCCGAACCGCCCAGCAATCCGTCGGCGACATCGGTGTCGCGGCCGGGGACGCGTTCACCGCGTTCGAGACCGTCAAGTCATTCCAGCTGGAGGAGCGGATGGCCGCGCGCATGGACAGCGCGCAGTCCCGGCATGTCGGCGCGGTCCGGCGATACACCCGGGTCGAGGCGGTACTGCGCCCGCTATCCCTGCTAACCCGTACCATTCCCTTTTTTGTCCTGCTGGTCGCCGGGGGCGCCTCCGTCCGCCAGGGCGGGCTTACATTCGGCGAACTGGCCGCGTTCATCGTCGTCGCAGAGATTGCTCTCCCCAAGTTCGGCGGTCTCACAGACACGATCGCCGGACTGCGCCACATGGCGGCTTCCGGTTCGCGGATCATGGAGCTGTGGGACGCCCCGCGCGAGCGCACGGACGGGGAGACCGGTCCAATACCGGCCGACACGGAGACCGGTGAACTCCTCCGTTTCGATAGGGTTGGCTTTTCCTATCAGCCGGGCACGCCCGTCCTGTCCGGGGTTTCCTTCTCGCTTCGCCGGGGCGAAACCGTCGCACTCGCCGGGGAAAGCGGATGCGGCAAATCGACCGTTCTGCGGCTGGCGTCCGGCATGTATGCCGCGGACTCAGGCAGCGTCGAGCTGTTCGGCAGGCCCGAACCGGCATGGAACCTTACGGGCCTGCGGCGGAACATGGCATATGCCACACAGGAGCCGTTCCTGCTGGATACAAGCTTGACGGAAAACATCACATGCGCAGGGGAGACCGGCCTGCCGCCGGAGGTTTCCCATGAAAAAGCGCGCCAGGTTCTGGACGCGGTCGGCTTGACCGGTTTCGTCGACGATCTGCCCGCGGGGATGGATACGACGGTCGGCGAGCTCGGCGCGTTCTTGTCCGGCGGCCAGCGCCAGCGTGTCGCGCTGGCCCGCGCATTGTTCCGCGGCGCTCCGCTGCTGCTGCTCGACGAGGCCGCCAGCGCGCTGGACGGACCGTCCGAAGCCGCCCTGCTGGAGCTCCTGTCCCGTCTGCCCGAGCGGCCGGCGATCCTGACCGTGGCCCACCGGCTGACCTCCATCCGGCATGCGGACCGGATCCTGATGATGCAGAACGGGCGCATCGTCGAGCAGGGAACGCATGAGGAACTGATGGCCGCGGGCGGGGCCTATGCCGGTCTGGTCGCGCTGCAGGCGCAGGAGGGCGAAGCGTGAGGGCACGGCAGCCGTATCCGCTGTTCCGGACGACGGCCCGCCTGATGCGGCAGATGGGGTCGTGGAACCGCCTGTTCCTACCGGGTGTCGGGATCACCTCAAGCGTACAGCTAGGCCTGGCGCTGCTGCTGGCAGGCTTTTACGGCGACGCGGCCGAGGCGATCCTGGCCGGGACGACGACGGCCCGGCTGGCGCTGATTGCGTTGGCATATGGCGTCCCGCTGGCCGGGATCCTGTTGCTGTCCGCCGCCGGGCACTACCTGACGCGCACCGCCGTGGCGCTTGCGTCCGCCGATCTCCGGTCGCGCGTGATCCGGCACCTGCTCGCGCAGCCTCTCGACGCGGCGCTGGCAGACCACTCCGGCATCAAGACGTCGCTGTTGGTCAACGATGTCCCGACCGCGATGGACTGCCTGAACCGCGTGATGTCCCGGCCGCTGGAGGGCCTGGTCCGCGGCATCGGGTCTTTTGTCTACGTGGTCCTGGTCGATTGGCGTGTCGCCCTGGCGGCGTTGGGCATCGCAATTCTCGGGCTCCTGTACAGCGTCCCGTTCGCGTTCGCGATGCGCCGGGCCGGGGATCGGGTCCAGGAAGCGATGGCGCGGTCCACCGCCCGGCTCAAGGATCTGCTCGGCGGAGTCGTCACCGCGCGGGTCTACGGGATGGGCGCGTCGATGCGGGCCGGCTTCGACCGGCAGGTGGACATCGCCCGTCATGAGGGTTTGAAACGCGCGCGGCTGTCCGCGCTGCTCGCCATGTTCAACAACGGGTTTTTCGGTCTGGGCAACCTGGCGCTTCTGCTGGTCGCGGGCATGCTGGCGCTCGGCGGGAAGCACGACGCGCCGACATTTGTCCGGCTGGTCCAGATGACGCCGGGCATCATCGGCATGTTTTCGATCAGCCGCTCCCTGTCGGAACTGATGGGTTCCCTGTCCGGCGCCACCCGGGTCTTCGCCGCGCTGGACCGGCCGGCCGAGCGTGTCTCATCGGATGCCTCCGCCGGAGCGCCGGGGACCGGCGCACCGGCGGAGGCATCCGATGAGACGGTGAAAACCGTATCCGCTCGAGCGGATGCGGTTTTCACAACTACGATTGCAGTTGATGCCGCATATGCGGAAACCGCCCCGTCGCCGGTCCCCGGCGCACCGGAGATCCGGTTTGACGACGTCTGGTTCGGGTACGACCCGCAGAGGCCCATCCTCCGCGGAGTGTCTTTCGAGATCGAAGAAGG
>CAZNGQ010000233.1:0-3879 GCA_964572095.1 uncultured Oscillospiraceae bacterium | reverse complement strand
CGCTGTCGGAAGCGTCCGAGTAGCTCGGCGTACGGGCGTCAAGCGGGATGTTGAGCTTGACGCCGCGAAACCGGAGGGCCGGGGCGTGGGCGCCGATCGGCAGCGGACCGTCCGTATCCAGCGCGTGTCCGAGGTCGAGCAGGCCGTACATGCAGCCGGCCGCGTCTCCGCCGAGGATCAGCCCCCCATCCGGCGTCTCTGCCAGCACATATCCCTGTTCCGATATATCGACGCCCGCGGCTGCGAGCCATTTCGCCCGTCCCTCAGCGGACTGCGTATTGCAGACGACCAGCGGGCGATCCAGCTTATCCCCCCGCAGCCGGCTGCATCCGAACCCGATCTGCGGCGCGTTTCCAAACACTTGAGTATTCATGTCATACCTCCTGGGTTTCAGTTCGATTCATCCTGACGATGACCATGATAACCGCAAACGCGCTTTCAGGAAAGAAGAAACGGTTCGACAAAAGAGCCCCATTTGTCCCGATTGACAGTTCCGGGCAAGGACTCCTAAGATACGATAAGGCAAAAAGGTCGAGCGCGTGTTCCTTTGTTACGGGAGGCACAGATGATCGAGAACTTCTTCATATGGGAAAACCTGTTGCCCCGACTGATCGCCGTGGGTGTGATCCTGGCCGTTCTGCTCCTTCGACGGATTTTGGCCAGGACGGTCATGCGGCTTTTGTTTGTCCGTCTGCACCGGAGGAACCCCGAACGGTATGATCATGTCCGGACTGCGCTGATCCGGCCTGTCTCCGCGATGCTGCTGGCCGGAACGCTCCGGGCTGTGCTTGGACTCTTCCATCTGCCCGTTTCCTGCCAGGGCGTCACGGCCAACGTGCTTTCCACCCTTTTTCTCCTCTCCGCGTTCTGGACCCTTTACGTCGCCGCCGGCCTGTCGGCGGGACTGCTGATGGACGCCTCAAGGGACCCCTCGAAAAAGATGGATGCCAACGCTGCGAACTACATCTCGATTGCGATCCGGACCTCCGTACTCATCATTGGTATTTTCGCTGTTCTCTCCCGCTGGGTCACCGATATCTCCGGACTCGTCACCGGCCTCGGCATCGGCGGGCTGGCGATCGCGCTCGCCGCGCAGGACACGGCGTCCAACCTGTTCGGCAGTATCGCCATCATGCTGGACAAGCCGTTCGAAATCGGGGACTGGATTGAGGTCGACGGGTTGTCGGGCACCGTCATCAGCGTCGGACTGCGAAGCAGCCAGATCCGCGCGCAGGACCAGTCGACCGTTTCAATCCCCAACACAAAGCTCGCCAACAGTGTCATCTCCAACGGCACCAAGCGGCTCTCCCGCCGGGTCACATTCCGGATCGGCCTGCACAACGCGACTTCTCCGGAAGCCATCACCGCATTCGTCGAGGGTGTCCGGACCATTCTCCACGGGGACGCGGAGGTGGAGCCCGAAGGGGTACAGGTGGCTTTCGACAACATTACAGCCGCCGCATTGGAGGTGTATGTCTGCTACTTCACGATGGCGGATTTCAACGCCATGCTGGCGGTCCGGCAGCGGATCAATCTGGCGATCCTGTCCTTGACAAAGGAGATGGACGCAACGCTGGCCTACCCCTCGGTCAGCCTGATTCAGGAGGGCACCAATGGCTGACAAACCGGAAGTCCTGGGCATCGGCATGACCGCGACCGTCTACGCCTATGGCGATGGGCTTGTCCTCAAGGTGTTCAACGATTTCATGGATAGGCATGCGGTCGAAAAAGAAGTGGAAAACATGCGGGTCGCGATAAGCCTTGGGTTTCCCGCTCCACGAGTCCATGAAACCATCACCTGGAATGGAAAGCATGCTGTAATCATGGACCGTATCCAGGGAGCCAGTCTGCTGCAGCGGTTCCTGTCCAGTCCTGTCCCGGATCCCGACATGGGCGCCCGGTTGGCCGAACTCCACTTTCACCTGCATTCGCACAGGACCTCACAGGTGCGAGGCCAGAAACTGGAGGAACTGCCCTCCTGGCTTGCCTGGCGGATCCGGCGGTCGGACGAACTGAGCGAATCCGGAAAAGAGGAGATTCTCCATCTCCTTGCGATCCAGAGAACGGACGACAGGCTCTGCCACAATGATTTCCATCCCGACAACATCCTTCAATCCCCATTGGGACCGGTCGTCATCGACTGGTGTGACGCGGCCTCCGGAAACCACTGGGCGGATGTCGCCCGGTCGGTGATAATTTTCGAGAACACCGCCCTCCCGCCGGACACCCCGCCGGAGGCCGCAGAACGGATCAATGCCGGCCGGCAAATGCTCGGAAGCGACTATAAGGCCCGTTACGCTGCATTGTCCGGCGTATCGGAACTCCCCATCGCGGACTGGCGCGCCATCGTGGCGGCTTCACGGCTGTTCTGCTGCAGCCCCGATGAAAAGGGGTTCAACCTGAACATCATCCGGGAGCGTCTCGGCCACACCTGATAGCACCCGAACTTCCAGAAAAATCCTCGTTACCTTTTTCCCGCTTCCTTGATTCTCTCTTGTAGGCCATTTGTGGCCAGTCGCCGCCGACACAGGGGGGAGGGAAATCGGGATTGATTGTAATTGGTGCACCAAAGTGATATAAAAAATAATTGAACACTGTCTTAAAACCGTTTGTCAAAGCAATGATTTCGGACCATAAACAGCTTCCCGTCTATACCGGGACAGCAAAAGGCTCAAGGAGCAAATCCATGGAAGACTACATCACAACCCTTATCGTCATCGCAGCAGGCCTCGTCGGCCTCATCCTGCTGCTGAAGCTCGTCGGTTTGAGGATCATTCCCAACAACAAGATCGCCATCGTTGAGAAATGGTGGTCGCACAAGGGATCGCTCAACGAGCAGATCATCGCGCTGCATGGGGAAGCGGGCTACCAGCCCCAGATCATTCGAGGCGGTGTGCATTTCCTGACCCCGCTGATGTACAAGGTCCATATCTGTCCGCTCGTCACGGTCCCCCAGGGGCAGATCGCCTATGTCTTTGCCCGTGACGGCAAGCCGCTTGAGCCCATCCAGACGCTGGGCAAGGTCATCCCCGCGTGCAACAATTTCCAGAATGTCCGGGGGTTCCTGGAAAACGGCGGGCAGAGGGGCCCTCAGCGCGGGATCATTCGTG
Source organism: uncultured Oscillospiraceae bacterium (assembly GCA_964572095.1). Classification (GTDB taxonomy): domain Bacteria; phylum Bacillota; class Clostridia; order Saccharofermentanales; family UBA5734; genus JAAYKS01. Next base: position 769 of record CAZNGQ010000233.1, on the reverse strand, counting down.
AAGGTACGTACGCGTTCAATCTGGCGCAATTCATCATCATTACCGAAGACCGGCTCTTCTACCTGCCCATGGGAACCAGCGCCGAAGAATCGACGATCGCCCGGATGGCGGAACTGCTGCGGGACCGCAGGGGCTTCACTCCCATCGTCATCAAAGGCAACGACGACAAGGTCGGCATCGTAACGGTTCATGACGGTCTCTCCCTGAACCGAGAGGACATCATCGCGCCCGCGGTCGGTGACGATCCGGCGTTCCCGGACATCTACCACAACAATTTCCAGGATCCGGAGAAATTCCTCAAGGCCGGCGGTTTCCGCGGCCGGCAGTACCAGGTCCTTGTGGAAGGCACGTACTTCATCAACCGGTTCTTCGCCACGGTGGAATTGATCGACAAGACCCTGATCGATGTGGGTTTCGTCGGAGTCGTCATCTCCTATATCGGCCCCAAGGGTATCGACTCGACCGGAGAGAGCTACAAGCACGGCGAACTGGTCGAGAAAGGCTATCGCGGTGTCTGGCGCGAACCGCTGATGCCCGGCAAGTACGCGTTCAACACATATGCCGGCCAGATCGTGCGGATCCCGACAACCAACATCATCCTGAAATGGATCGCGAACCAGATGGGCTCCCATATGTACGACGAGAACCTCAAGGAAGTCAGCCTGATCACCAAGGACGCCTTCGAGCCGTCGCTGCCGCTGTCGGTCGTCATGCACATCGATTACAAGAAAGCCCCTCTCGTCATTCAGCGGTTCGGCGATGTGAAGAT
>CAZNGQ010000232.1:0-3900 GCA_964572095.1 uncultured Oscillospiraceae bacterium | reverse complement strand
GGCAACGAGTATTACAACCGCGGTGCGGCCCAGAGCATGGTTATTTTCTTCGTTGCACTGATGATCCCGCTTGTGCTTGCGGTCGTTATCGCGATGACAATCCGAATGATCCAAAAACTCGATAGAAAGAGATAGGCTTATTTGTGATAGGGTTCGCCGGACTGGATGCGAAAGGCGCGATACAGCTGTTCCATTAGGAGAAGTCGGGCCAGAGCATGAGTAAATGTCAGGTCGGACAGGCAAAAGCGGGCGTTGGCCCGGGCCGCCACGTCCGAAGAAACCCCATTGGATCCGCCGATGACGAATGTGACGGCGGCGCCACCACGCTCCAGCCAGCCAGACAATCTGGCAGCGAACCCGATGGAATCCGCTTTGTCTCCTTTTAAATCGAGCAGGACCATGAATTCGGATGGTTTTATCCGAGACAACAGCCGCGCGCCTTCGTCTGCGAGTACAGTGGAGATGGTGGCCTGATCCGGCGAATCGTCGACTTCTTCGATTTCGACGACACAATACCGCGTGAGACGCTTGCGAAATTCAGCGATCCCTTCCTTGATCCAGGGCTCGCGTATTTTACCGACTGCACGAATGGTGATACGCATGGGATGGCCTACAGTTCCCAGACTTTGCCGGGCGTGAAGCGCGGCGCGACCTCAAGTAGATAGTCCGAACCATCGATGGCGCCGGCGGATGAGAGTCCGTTGACGACAGCGGTTCTAGCCAGTTCCGGTGTGTTGTTTTCCTTGCTGAGATGGGAGAGAACAAACCGGGAGACACCGGCATGCAGGAGGGACTGTAAAGCCAACGAGCAATCGGTATTGGACAGGTGGCCGTTCTTCCCGTCGATTCGCTTTTTCAGATGCCAGGGATACGGTCCTCCGAAAAGCATGTCGCGATCGTAGTTGGACTCGAAAAAAACCAGGTCCGAGCTGGAGATCGACTCGACCAAAGCGGGATCCACATATCCCAGGTCGGTAAACACCGAAATCTCACGATTGCCAAACCCGATGCGGTATCCGACAGGGTCGACCGCGTCATGCGGAGTCGACACGGATTGGACACACAAGTCCCCGATCAGGGTCTTTTCACCGATCGGAAGAATATGGATCAACGAAGGGTCGATTCGACCCAGATTCGGGTCCCGGCGCATGGCGCTCCAGGTGGCTTCATTGGCATAGACCGGAAGATGGTAACGACGCATCAGGACACCGACTCCCCGGATATGGTCGATGTGTTCATGAGTGATCAAGACGGCGGCCAGGGAAGCCGGCATCACATCGATGGAGGACAGGGATTGTTCTATGGTCCGGCAGCACTGGCCCGCGTCGACAAGGAGCGAGGTCCGCCCGTCGGACAGAAAAACGGAATTGCCGCTGCTGCCGCTGAACAAGGGACATGCACGAATCATTCGCCGTACCCCGGCCTGACGCAATGGACCAATGGGACGATTGCTCCGGACATCACACGTCGACCTGCTCGATCGATGCACCGAGCGCACGCAGTTTCATGACGAAATCCTCGAATCCGCGCTCAATCATGTGGATGTCGTCCACTCTGGTTTCTCCGGAAGCCGCCAGACCGGCTAAAACCATAGCCGCTCCGGCTCGAAGGTCAAACGCGCGGACATGCGCCCCGGACAGATTTACCGGACCGTCGATAATCGCGTATTTCTCCGCGACCACGATCCGGGCTCCCATCATCTTCAATTCCTCGACATAGCGGAAACGGTTGTCAAAGATGGTTTCGTGCATCCGGCTGCTACCCGTCGCGGTCGTCAACAGAACGGTGGTTTGTGGCTGGAGGTCGGTTGGGAAACCCGGGTAGGGCATGGTCCGGAAGTTGGCGCAGCCCAGCTGTGAGCCTTCTTCCATCCAAACACGGAGCCAGTCGTCTCCGGACTCCGTTTTTGCGCCCATTTCCTCGAGTTTGGTGGACAACGGCTCCATGTGATGCGGAATGATGTTGTGGACGGTTACATTTCCTCTGGTGAGCGCGGCGGCAATCATATACGTGCCGGCCTCGATCATGTCCGGGATGATGGAATAGGTACCGCCGCCCCGCAGGACCGGCGTGCCCGAAATCCGGATGACGTCGGTGCCCGCGCCGCGGATATGCGCTCCCATTGTGTTGAGGAAGTTGGCGACATCGACAATATGGGGCTCTTTCGCCGCGTTCTCGATAACGGTGGTTCCCTCGATCTTAACGGCAGCCAACATGATGTTGATGGTGGCGCCGACACTGGTCTGGTCCATGAAGATGTGCTCGCCATGCAGCTTGGTAGATGAGAGGTGGATCATGCCGTGCTCGATGCTGACGGTGGCACCCAATGCTTCAAACCCCTTGATGTGCTGATCGATGGGGCGGGTTCCCAGATCGCAGCCGCCGGGCATGTAGATGCTGCATTGGCCGAAGCGGCCGAGCATGACGCCCAGAAGATAATAGGATGCCCGGATACTCCGGACCTTCTCGGTCTCGATCCGTGTCCGGCTGATGGGTCTCGGGTCGATCGTAACCGTTCCGGGCCCCTCGTGCGTAACGATGGCGCCGATCGATTCGCATATCTCAAGCTGGATATCGGTATCGGCGATCCTCGGAATGTTTTCGATCCGGCACGGTCCGTCAAGAATCAAAGCAGCGGCGATGATGCCCAATGCTGCGTTTTTCGACCCACTGATGGTGACATCACCACGAAGGGCGGTACCACCCTGTACAAGATAAGAAGCCAATGTCGATCTCCTCTCAATCCACTTGACTGGAATCCGCGGTTCAGTCCGGATTCCCCTGAATCGTTTCAACATCCGCCAGGACAAGCAACCCATCGGCAGATGCGGTCTTTTCAATGTTATCCGGCTCGAAGGCCGGTTCGGAGTCCCTCTCCATCACGGATTCGGAAGAGGCGTCGGCGTATACCGTTTTCTCGACCAGTTCACGGGCCATATCCGGCCCGTAATGCGCCTTGGCATTGGGCAGTGTGAGGTCGATCCCCATGACGGTCGCCTGCCTCGTGAGCTCTTCGGCCGCCGCCTGATGGAACGGATCGGTATACGGTGCACCGGAGAGGATGGCGGACAGCGTCTCGCGAAAGGTCTTGCGCGCCGTGGGGATCGTTACCGTGAATTCCGTTCCGATTCCCAACTCGCTGGTGACCGAAATCCGGCCGGCATGCATCTCAACCAATTCACGCGCGATGGCCAGCCCCAGTCCGGTACCGCCGTACTTCCGGGATCCGGTCATGTCGACACGGTAGAAGCGGTTGAAGATTTTATCAATATGCTCGGCATCGATGCCAAATCCGGTATCGCTGACCTTGACGATGGCCACCTCGGAAAGGGAACTGGTATATACCTTGATATCACCACCGCGTTCGGTGTATTTTATCGCATTTGACACGAGATTAGATATTACCCTCTCGATCGCGCTTCTGTCAACAAACACCATAGGGATACGGGACACCGTGAAGCATTCGATATGGATCTCTTTCTCTTGCGCCTGAAGCAGCATACGCTCGACGGTCTGGCGTACCAGGCCGTCGAAATCCAGCTGCTCCATCCTCGGGAGCCAACCGCTGCTGTCGATGCTCGAAAGCAGCAGCAGGTCGTCGATCAGTTTTTTCATGCGCAATGCGTCTTCCTGGATGCGCATGATGTCTTTCCGGACAGCAAGCGAAGGCTTCTCTTCCAGTCCCCAATCCAGAAGGGACTCCAGATAGGTCATGATGGTGGTCAGCGGCGTTTTTAGTTCGTGGGAGACATTGGCGACAAAATCCTTGCGGCGCTTTTCTTCCTGATCCTGATCGGTGATGTCGCTGATGACGATCAGCGATCCGGCCTTTTGATCGTTCTGCCAGGTCTCCTTGACGCGGATACGCAGAATCCGGCCCCCGATGTTGATCTGCCCCGA